>CALFUK010000035.1 GCA_937929945.1 uncultured Saprospiraceae bacterium | reverse complement strand
TCATTGTCGCAATGCGTTAAAACTTCCAACTCTATGATTGCAAGACTCACTACTATTGCGCTACTTTTTCTTATTCAGAATATATACTCCCAACCTGTCAATGATACTTGCAGCACTGCTACAGTCCTTGCATGTGGATCTTCTATACTGGGTGCATCAACAGTAGGTTCCACCGATAGTGGTGACATCTTAGGTTGTGCAATTGGCGATGGTGTATGGTATCAGATAACACCTACCTTATCGGAGACGTATGAGATACTGATAAATAATCCAACCTTCCGATATGAAATAGCAATTGCTGAAGGTTCAAATTGCGGGAATTTTCAAAATATGCAGTGTGCACTTGGGTCAAGCACAACCGATAGGATATTCTATTTTTATGCTGAAGCCAATAAGGACTATTATCTATATATAGGAGACATCTCAGGCAATGGAAGCCAAAGCGGTATATTTGATATAGTAATCAATTGCCTCACTCCACCTTCAAATATATTTTGTAGGACAGCCACTCAATTATTTTGTGGCTCTAATTTGACGGGAGAGTCATCTGTAGGGTCAGTTGATTCAGCAGACGACTTAGGGTGTACGAGTGGTATCGGTGTATGGTATGAATTCATCCCTAATTCGACACAGACAATGGCACTCTCAATTTCCAATAGTGAATTCACCTATGACATCACTTTAGCTGAGGGCACAGCATGTGGTAATTTGACACATCTCCAATGCCTTACTGGAAATCGATTTGCAGAAAGTAAAATGGTTTTCTTAGCCGAACAGGGAAAAGAGTACCGTATTTACATAGGAGATAATGATGATGCTGGACAAGAAACAGGAACATTTGATATACGTTTAGAATGCATGACACCTGCCATCAATTATCAGTGTTCAAGTGCTACGGTATTACATTGCGGTGATAATTTGATTGCAGAATCTACTGTAGGCGCTTTAGACAATAACGATGTATTGGTCCCTTGTTCAATTGGGTTGGCCACATGGTACACCATCACACCTACGATTTCAGCGACGATTGAGTTAACGTTTACTGATTTGGATTTCATACACGAAGTTTCCCTTGCGGAAGCTGATGGATGCGGTAATTTTACTGTCTTAGAATGCAGACGAATTTTCCCAGGTGGTGAAAAATTGGTATTTGCTGGTGTAGCAAACCAACAATACTATATTGTTTTTGGAGATCAAAGCCCAGTTGGCATTAATACTGGCACATTCAACTTACAAGTGAATTGTATAACACCAGCAGTCAATGATTTATGCACGGGTGCTACCGAATTGTTTTGTGGTACAACCTTGACAAATGAATCTTCAGCAGGGTCAACAGATAATGGTGATGAGTCTACTTCTTTTCGATGCAATAGCGGAATTGGAGTCTGGTACAGCTTTACGCCTACGAATGTAGACCCTATTGAAATTTTAGTTGAGAATCCAAGTTATGACCTATTCTTCTCAGTA
The DNA here is from genome assembly GCA_937929945.1 of uncultured Saprospiraceae bacterium. Classification (GTDB taxonomy): domain Bacteria; phylum Bacteroidota; class Bacteroidia; order Chitinophagales; family Saprospiraceae; genus CALFUK01. The sequence continues at coordinate 11,599 of CALFUK010000035.1, read as the reverse complement.
TCATCTTCTGCAGATTGTAAATCATTTACAACTCTAACTTGTAAGGCTGTTGCTATCGGACAAGGTGAACAACATATCTTTCAGCCAATAATTGGCACGACTTATTATATCTATGTAAGTGATAGATCTAATGGTAATGAATCTGGTACATTTGACGTGTCACTCCTCTGTTACGATATTGCGTCTAATGCTAATTGTAGTACAGCTAAGGCCCTTCAATGTGGAGATCAATTAATATCCGAATCAACGGAAGGCGCGATCAGCTTTCCTACGAACAGCTCATCTTGTTCTCCTGGGTTAGGCGTTTGGTATAGATATACAGGAACCGAGTCGAAAACGATTAAAATGGTTTTAGAAAATAACACAGAGAGACTAGAGTATGCAGTCTTGTCATCATCTGATTGTAACACTTTCAATAGGATTACTTGTGTTGAAATCTTTAATAACCCTGTTGAAGTCGCTTTCTTTACAGAGCAAAACGTTGAATACTATATTTTTATAGGAAACACAAATAGTAGCAACACCGAGTATTTTGAATTTGACATCAGTATCGAGTGCTTCGATCCAGCAAGTAACATCGACTGCGCAAGTGCCAAGCCTATAGAGTGCAACACCCCCCTTATCAATGAAACTACGACAGGAAGTATTCGGACGAGCCCTGCTGGTTTTGGAGGAGTCGGGACATGGTATTCCTTTACAGCAGCTGTCACTGAGACTGCTACTGCCAGAGTGACTAATGCTACAGATAATTTTGCTCTCATCAGCAGAGCGTCAACGAATTGTACATCTTTTAGTGGTGGATCTGTTGCATTATCAACTACACCAAATGATTCTATTGTTTTTCCAGTACAGGCAGGACTCGATTATTACATATATGTAGGTGCTCGCATTCCGCAAGGAACAAAATATTTTGATTTTGACATTGAAATATCTTGTAATTTTGCTGTCGAAAATAATGATTGCGAGACAGCTACAGTCTTAAACTGTGGTGATGTATTACTACAAGAATCGACGATCGGAGCTACTGATAATAATGATGATTCTAATTGCTCAATTGGTGCAGGTGTATGGTATGCATTTACACCAACAGAATTTGGAACTGCATTTATAGAGGTCACTCCAGATGCGAATTATGATCCTTCTGTCATAGTAGGGACGAGTAATGACTGCTTGACTTTTACTAATATCATATGTTCAAGAATAATTGGTGACGGTATCACAGAATTATTTGATTTTGCTTTCGAAGCTGATACGAGCTATTATATCTACGTAGGAGATCGAACAGGCAATAATTTCGGAAATTTTGATCTAAGTATTAATTGCGCAACTTGCCCCACTCGCGATTATGCAGGTCAGAATGCTTTATTGGGAAACCAGTCTATTTCAGTAGACTACGAAACCAATGGTTTGATTGAATCAGACCAGGTAATGACTGGGGCAATTAATGTTGACTACGATTCAAGGACTGCTATACTTTTGAAGGAGAATTTTTCTGTTGCACAAGGATCGATATTCCATGCATTTATTGATGGTTGTGGTGGGGATTAAGAGATTTGGTTTGAACAAATATCAGCCAATTGGAAAACATAGCATCAACTTCCTTGAGCAATCAAAAATGAAGTGGTCAATCAGTGCTTAAAAAGCAAACGCTGACCAGCGTGAAGGTCATGTACCGTTTCACCATCAAAGACGATCTGACCATTCACTAAAGTCTTTTCTACACTGCATGGAAAAGTCGTTCCTTCTAAAGGTGACCAGCCACACTGGAATAAAATATTGTCTTTATGAACGGTGTATGCCTTATTAGGATCCACGATGACAACATCAGCATGATAGCCTTCTCTGAGATAGCCTCTATCGGCAACATGAAAACAATCGGCTGGTGCATGGCACATCTTCTCCACGACACGCTCGATGGAGATCTGACCCTTCTTCCAGAAGTCAAGCATGATCTGAAGACTGTGCTGGACCAATGGTAGACCAGAAGGAGAACTCATGTAAGGATTCGATTTCTCCTCCATGGTATGCGGCGCATGATCTGTCGCTATGATATCAAAGTGATTATCAAGTAGCGCAGCAAATAATGCTTCTTGGTCCTCCTTGTATTTGATGGCAGGATTACATTTTATCTTATTCCCTAAAGTCTCATATTGGTCTGCATTAAAATACAGATGGTGGACGCATACTTCGGCAGTGATTCTTTTATCTACGAGTGGCGTGACATTGTCAAACAGAGCAATCTCTTCTTTCGTGGATATGTGTAGAATGTGCAGCCTCGTATCATGTCTTTTAGCCATTTCTATCGCCATAGAAGATGATAGATAGCAGCCCTCTGCATTTCTTATGACAGGATGCAGCCTGGGATGCAGGTCTTGTCCCTGATACTTAGCCACATTCGCTCTGATCGTGGCCTCGTCCTCACAGTGAGTCGCGATCAGCATATCGACATTAGAGAATAATCCGTCTAAGGTCTTTTCATTATCCACGAGCATATTGCCCGTACTACTGCCCATGAAAATCTTGATGCCACAGACATTTTGTTTGTTTGTCTTGAGGACCTCTTCCAGGTTATCATTCGTCGCCCCCATGAAGAAGGAGTAATTTGTATAAGCAGTCTTTCTCCCTATTTCGTACTTATCTTCCAGCTTCTCTTGGGTGGTGGCAGAAGGTTTGGTATTCGGCATCTCCATGAATGATGTGGTACCTCCAGCTGCTGCTGCTTTAGATTCTGAAGCGATACAAGCTTTATGGGTCAATCCCGGCTCACGAAAATGTACTTGGTCATCTATCACGCCTGGCATGACCATATGTCCATGTGCATTGATCTCAACGGCCTCCTTTGAATCTATGACGCCTCCGACACGCGATATTCGTCCATTTTTAATCAATAGATCACCTTCTATAATTTTGCCTTCGTTGACAATTTGTCCGTCCTTAATTATCAGATTCTTCATAATGGATATAAAGGTAATTAACTGAACTGAATTCGTACTTTTACAGGACGAATATGGTACATATGCTGAATCAAAAGATAGGTATTCTCGGTGGTGGACAGTTAGGTAAAATGCTTTACCAAGCGGCAACCCCTCTGAATCTTGACATTCACTTCATGGATCAGAGTCGGTCCTTTCCCGTAGGACAGATATGTCCACACTTTACAGAAGGTAATTTCAAAGACTATGATGATGTAATTCGCTTTGGCGATGATAAGGATGTCATCAGCATAGAGATAGAAGCCATTAACGTCGATGCTCTATTCGAATTAGAGAAGCGAGGTAAAAAAGTATTCCCACAAGCTCAGATTATCCACACCATCCAAGACAAAGGACTGCAGAAAGAGTTCTTTGTAGCACATGGATTCAAGAGTGCCGCTTTCAGAACCATAGCTGATCATACCAGCCTGAAGGCCAAGGTGAATCAAGGTGAAGTCACCTACCCCTTCGTACAAAAACTCAGAAAGGATGGCTACGATGGTAAGGGTGTCCAAGTGATTCAAAATGCTGAAGACTTAGAACAAGCATTCGAAGCGCCATCAATCATCGAAGATCTTATCGAAATCGATCATGAACTAGCTGTCATCGTCGCCCGAACCGAAAGTGGTGACTGCGCAGTGTATGACCCCGTAGATATGGTCTTCGATCACAGGGCTAATCTATTGGACTACCAGTTAGCTCCCGCAGGCTTATCAAGTGAGATAAAGGCTGAAGCTAAGGCGCTTGCTTTAGATATCAGTCAAAAATTATGCATTGTCGGCCTTCTTGCAGTAGAGATGTTTTTGGATAAAGACGGCGTGCTGTGGATAAATGAATTAGCACCGAGAGCTCACAACAGTGGACACCACACCATAGAAGCCTGTGTCACGTCACAGTATGAACAGCAGTTGCGCTGCTTACTTGGTCTGCCATTGGGAGATCCTACACTTATCTCACAGAGCCTTCTCATGAATCTTCTGGGTGCAGAAGGCTATCAGGGTAAGGTAAGCTATGAGCAGCTGGACCAGTGCTTAGCATTAGAGGGTGTTCACCTGCATATATATGGCAAGGAGATGACGAAGCCCTATCGCAAAATGGGCCATGTCAATATCGTAGACCCAAATCTAGACTCCGCTATGAAAAAATATAACTTCATCAAGCAACATCTTAAAGTCATCAGTCATGAATAAACCTATCGTCAGCATCATCATGGGATCAGACTCTGATCTACCAGTCATGAAAGCGGCTAAAGAAATACTAGATGAATTTCAGATAGCTGCCGAAGTCACCGTCGTCTCAGCGCATAGGACACCTGATCGGCTAATGGATTTTGCCACGAGTGCCGCCGATAGAGGCATACAGGTCATCATAGCAGGTGCAGGCGGTGCCGCTCACCTACCTGGTATGGTCGCCTCCATAACCCCTCTACCCGTTATTGGCGTTCCCATCAAATCATCTAACTCAATCGATGGCTGGGATTCTATACTATCCATTCTACAGATGCCCAATGGTATACCCGTAGCGACAGTCGCACTTAGTGGAGCCAAGAATGCTGGTATCTTAGCAGCTTCTATACTGGGCGCAGGAGATATCACGATCAGAGCTAAAGTCTCAGCATATAAGTCCAGCCTAAAAGAGGCTGTCTTAGCTAAAGCAAAAAAAGTAGAAGACCAATACAAGTAATCCAGCAACATGATAAAACCAACCAACAAAATCCTCATAAACGGACACGAACACGTGGCCTACGAGCAAGACTATGTATTTACCACGGCCGAAATGGAAGCCCGCAGTGCAGAATACTACCAGTGGTCAGATAAGCGCAGATCCATCAGGATGATCTCCGACAAGCCAGTGCCGAAGTCAGTCATAGAGCATATCATCATGACAGCAGGTACAGCTCCCTCGGGTGCGCACAAGCAGCCTTGGACCTTCTGCGCCGTCTCTAATCCAGAGCTAAAATCTAAGATTAAAGTAGCCGCCGAAGCAGAAGAAAAGACCAGCTACGAGAGCCGCATGAGCGAGCGCTGGAAAGAAGACCTGGCTCCTATGGCCACTGATATGCATAAGCCCTTTCTGGAGACAGCACCCTGGCTGATCATCGCCTTCAAAAAAGTCTACGACCTAGATGCCGAAGGAAACAAGCACAACAATTACTATGTCAATGAGTCTGTCGGTATAGCCTGCGGCATGTTGATCTCCGCTATTCATCACGCAGGCCTGGTGACGCTTACACACACGCCCAGTCCGATGAACTTCATCGGCGAGCTACTGGAAAGGCCCAAAAATGAAAGAGCCTACATCCTTTTTCCCGTCGGATTCGCTGCAGAAGAGGTCTATGTGCCCCACATCGAGAGGAAGCTACTCTCTGAGGTGAGTGAGTTTTATGAGTGATTGGTGTGAAGTTTATCTGATTTTAAGGATGGCTCATTTCTAATTTAACTATATGTACTTAGGGCTGACACAAGAACGAAGTTATTTCCATTCAGGATAAGGGATGTAAGTATTTATAGACGATCTTCCACTTCCGGTTAAGCCTAAGCAGAAGAATATAAAAGGCTACACTCGTATCTTCCATAAGTTAGCACCTGTACTCTATACCCTAAAAGTAAAAAAGAGGCTCCCCTCACGGAAAGCCTCTTTTTGTAACTTATGATATGCAGAGAGATTAGTTCACTCTCAACATCTTAAACTCGACTCTTCTATTCAATTGTCTACCTCTCACTGATCCATTGTCAGCTATCGGTCTGGTCTCGCCAAATCCGACATACTCCAATCTTTCAGATGGCACACCTCTATTGATGAGGTATTCGTAGCAGGCCTTCGCTCTGTCAGTCGACAGCCTCAAGTTTCTGGCTGCGCCACCCGTGCTATCCGTGTGACCGCTGATGATGATGCGGTATTCAGGATATCGCTGGATGAGGTCTCCAATCTGATTCAGATACTGGAGAGACTCTCTTGTGAGAATGTCTCTTGAGGTCTCGAACTGGATGGCTCTCATCGCGATATCGAGAAGATCTCTTTCTTCTTGCGTGATGAAGACACCAGTCGTCGGTGCTGGCGTCGTGGGCGCTGGCTGCGTCACCACTGGTGGAGCAGTCGTTGTCCTTGGACATCCGTTATTGTCTATCGTACCTCGTACGTCTGGGCAGTTATCTCTGCTGTCATCTACGCCGTCACCATCTGTATCAGGACAGCCATTGTAAGCTGCAGGCCCGAATTGGTTAGGACATCGGTCATCTTGATCCAAGATGCCATCATTATCTGAATCGACGGCTTCTGGACAGCCGCTGTTGGCCACAGTCCCTGGAGTCCTTGGACAGTTATCATCTAAGTCAGAGACTCCATCTCCATCTCCATCAGGACAGCCAGCCGTGGCGACTGATCCTCTCTGGTCTGGACATCGATCTTGATTGTCATTCACACCATCTCCATCTCGATCTGAAGGTGCATCAGTGCCTGTCGGGCAGCCTCTGTTACTCACCGGACCTGCTTGATCTGGACAGTCATCTATAGCATTTCTGATGCCATCTCCATCATTATCATCTTCATTCGCGGGGCAGCCTTTATTCGCGACTGTACCTGCCATATTAGGACATTCATCTTCGTTATCACTGACGCCATCACCATCACTATCAGGACAACCTCTTGATTCCACAGGACCAGCAGTCTGAGGACATTTGTCTTCGTAGTCAGCGATACCATCGGCATCACTATCAGGACAGCCATTGAGTTCTTTCGGACCAGGATCTTGTGGACATAGGTCTATGTCATCAGTGAGGCCATCGCCGTCGCTGTCATTTTCATCCATCGGCTTCTCTTTTTCCATCATATCCTTCATCGGCTTCTTACCGAGCAGGTAAATAAAACCTAATCCATGATGTAAGTTATCTCTGTCATCTGCCAGTGCTTTTCTGTATTCAGATTGCCAATTGATTGACGCCCTTGGGTTGACGTTTATTTTAATACCTAAGCCTACGGGAATCTGGGCATTGAAGTCGCCTTGAGTTTCCATCGTGCCACCAATACCTGCGAGAAGATAGGGTGATATTTTTCGATTACTACCTAAGAACTCATAGTTGACCTTGGCATCTAAGCCTATAATCGATTTATGCAGGTGCTCCACATTTTCATGACTTTGTACAGCTCCCACCTTAAGTGGTACATTCAGAGTCAAGTTTTTGCCTAAGAGTCTATGGTACCCTACTTCAAATCCGGGATGATAGGCAGTAAAGTCGCCAAAGTCTCCTCCATTGAAGGTTTGGTAGTCTAAAGCCAGAGCTTTGAATGATAGACCGCTTTTAAACGATTGATTTTGGGCCTGAACACTTATGACTCCAAGAGTTACGACAAGTAGAACTAATAACAGGCTATTTTTCATAGTTGACATCATTTTTAAAATCTGGTTTTCGTTAGTATTTGTTCTGCTTTTGCTCCCATGAAATTAACACTTTATTATCTAAAAGCTTTAATATCAATGGTATTCTAAATAATCAAATACGTTACTGATTGATAATGTGATTGTTAGATTTTTGATTCGCGTTCAGGATAACCTCTAATATACGAATAGCACATCAAGGCATCCTACAGCGTCTCAAAAAACCCGCTTTTGGTGTTTTTCTTGACATTATCCCAGCTAAAGTACCGCCCATTCATACTGATGTAGACTCCAGCTGGCAGGCTCTGGGCAAAGGCGATGGAACTCCCCAAATTGAAAAAACCATCAGAAGAAGATCCGAAAGCGTACGGAATCATCGCACCAGTCAAGATAACGGTCTCATCAGTGAGGCCTCCCTCAGCTAAATATTGTGCCGTAGTCGCCATCGTATCTGTGCCATGAGTGATTAAAAATTGTTTGGCTTTCGATTCTTGGCAGGCTTCTAAGATGAGCTGCCTGTCCTTGTCGGTCATCTCCAGGCTATCCACCATCATTAGGGTCTTGACATTGATATCAAGTGTGCATCTTCCTCTCTTAAACATATCTTGCAAATGGCTGTCCTTAAAGTATAGCTTACCTGTGATATAATTGTAATCTTTATCAAAAGTGCCACCTGTCACAAATACTTGAATCATCTATTTTATTTTCAGGCGTAATGATAAAAATACGAATCAAATTGTACTACTTTTGATTAGCATAATTACGAACATAATGACTACAGATAATTCGCATTTTCTCTCTGATCAAATCAAATCACTTGGAGAGTCAGCCACACTAAAAATGTCAGCCTTAGCCAGAGAACTTGGCGCTCAGGGTAAAGATGTGATCTCACTCAGCATCGGTCAGCCAGATTTTGATACCCCAGAGCACATTAAAGACGCTGCTAAGGAGGCCCTTGATAAAGGCATCACAGGATATACCCCCGTCCCTGGACTGGTAAAATACAGAGAGGCCATCATCAATAAGCTAAAACGTGAAAATGGTCTGGAGTATAACATGAAGCAGATCGTGGTGTCTAATGGCGCCAAGCAGTGTATTGCTAACATCTGTCTCGCACTGCTAAACTCTACGGACGAAGTGATCATCTTCACGCCGTACTGGGTATCCTACATTGAGATAGTCAAATTCGCAGGTGGTATACCCGTAACGCTAAAAGCCCCTATAGAGAATGACTTCAAAGTGTCAGCAGAGCAACTCAGAGCTGCCATCACCAATGATACAAAGCTGATCATCTTCTCATCACCATGCAATCCTACGGGCTCAGTCTACACCAAGCCTGAATTAGAGGCCATCGCGGCTGTGCTGAGAGATCATAAAGATATATTCGTCGTGTCAGATGAAATCTATGAGCATATTAATTTTGGAGATCCACACACATCCTTCGCCTCACTCGAAGGGATGTATCACCGGACTATCACTGTGAATGGTATGTCTAAGGGCTTCGCCATGACAGGATGGAGACTGGGCTATATGGCTGCTCCTGAGTGGATCGCTTCGGCCTGTGCTAAGATCCAGGGCCAATTCACCTCCGGTGCCAGCGCCTTCGGTCAATATGCAGCAGCAGTCGCACTCGATTCTGACTTGGGTCCGACGCGAGCTATGACCGCAGAGTTCGAAAAACGTAAGCATATGATGATCGAGCTACTGGGTGACATTCCTGGATTCAAGGTAAACGATCCTCAGGGCGCTTTCTACATTTTTCCTAATGTGAGCCACTACTTTGGAAAGACTAACGGCTCAGATACCATCATTGATGCGGATAGTTTTGCTATGGAAATCCTGAATAATGCCCACGTTGCATTAGTCTCTGGCAGTGCATTTGGTAATGACAACTGTGTCAGATTATCCTATGCCGCGAGTGAAGACACGCTAAGAGAAGCTGTGAAAAGAATCAAAACCTTCTTGGCTGATTTTACCTAAGATTGACCGGGTGAGAATCTAAATCTGGATCGAATTCAACGAAATTTCTTCTTTCTAAATGGCTTAGGTTTAGCTGCGTATCGATCATAGAGAGCCTGATCAAATGCTGCATCACCATCATACATCCCCTTCGCTGCTCTTTGACGATACATCTCATAGAGAGTCACGGCGCAGGCAACACTGATATTGAGTGACTTGACCATACCCACCTGAGGTATGTATACATTGCCGTCTAGCTCTTGGTGTAGCTCGGAGGTGATCCCCTCTTTCTCATTACCGAATACCAGACCCATCGACTGACACATATCTGTATCATAGATGGAGACTGCTGCCGCATTGAGATGTGTCCCATAGATCTTGTCCACTCTTTCTCTGGCTGCAGTGATGCAAGACTCCACAGAATCGAAGAGTGTGGTCTTCACCCACTTATAAGCTCCTGAAGAACTCCTGCCCCGCAAGGCTATATCTAATGTCTCTTGGGAAAGTGCGTCTGCAGTATAGATCACATATACCTCCATGATGCCTACAGAATCACAGCTTCTGAGTACGGCGCCTATATTATGAGGATCATGTACATTCTCTAATATCAGCAGCACATCTGACTGCCTGTGCTTCACGACTTCACGCAGTCTCTGCTCTCTTCGCAGGGTGATGCCTTCGCGGATCTCGTCTGGATCAGTCTCTTCGCTCGAATGTGGTGTCCGTGAACTCAATGATATCTAAGTGTTTATTGACAAAATAATCTAATTCTGTCATGCGGTCATCGATCATCTGATCTGTCTTCCCTTGATTTACCAGTGGCTGTATATCAAATGATGACTGTAAATATTGGCGTGAGCCTTCTAAGAAAAACTGAAAATTGCGACCATACTCTTCTAATGAATCACCGACAAATTTCATGACGTCATAGCCCTGGTAAGCATCATCTGAAGGGATGGCTCCGTATCGATTAAAATAATTGCGCTCAAACTCAAGGACTTCTGCCTCCGTCTTATCTACGAATTTGGATCGACAGATCTTCATCGAGAGATTGCGGTACATGTTAAACTCTATTTTGTCTGACTCATAAGCCATAGGCATGGTATAGACATGTACTGGATCTAAGCCTTTCTCTCCATTCATTCTGCGCAGACAGTTATAGACGAATGATTCGTCAGCTGAGCTATAGTAAGGTATTATGAAAGCCTTCCTGCCCGTCTCATATAACATACTGTCATATACAATTTCGGCATATTGCAGCGAGTCCGTATTTATCGTATATACTTTCAGATCAGCGGCGTATTCGTTATCTTCTATTTCTTTATGAATCTTCTGCAGATTTTGGATTCTGCTCTTATCTGCTCTCTGTCTTCGAGGATCTGAGCTTTTATCCCTGCCCAGAAGAATGATCTCATCATCACTAAAGTTAGCCTTTGCGTGAGCTATCATCTTGCGATAATGATCATCCAAGTTAGGTCTTAATTGGATAAAGTATGGATTCTCTTCCGTGATCGACTTACTGGCATACCATGGTGATACGACAGTGATCTTATTCTCTTTGGCAAATTTGGCTACTTCTTGTAAGCCTGCTTTATTCCTGCTGCTGCCATAGGGGCCGATGATGGCATCTACATTTCTAAATACATCAGTCTTCAGATCATTTCTGACCTTATCGACGCTTCGCTGCGAGTCATAGACATCCACTCTGAGATTCACTCCGTCTCGTTCCAGATCATCCATTGCCATCACAGCACCTGCGTAGAAGCTGATGAAGCGATTGGCAGCACTATTTTCATTGATGATTAGAGATTGGATGTCTGGCTTATTAGATTCGAGTGGCAGAAACATCGCCACGCTGTAGCTCCCCCGTTTATCCATCGCCATGTCTGACTCTTCATTGGTTATGGGAGGCACTTCTTCTTCACTCACCACTTCCCATTCGACCGTATCAATGGTCATGGGCTTAGTATCATCCTCTTTTTGTGCAGCTGGTTTGTCGGCGATGGACGGTCGATATACTGCCTTAGCAGAGCTACACGACAGAATCACCACGGAGGCAATGAGTAGAAGAGCTACACTTATTGACTTATTCCCACTCAATTGTAGCAGGTGGCTTGGTACTGATATCATAGACGACTCTATTGATTCCTTTGACATGATTAATGATTTCTGTAGAGACGATCTCTAAAAATTCATGAGGCAACTTGCTCCAGTCTGCTGTCATCCCATCCACAGAGTTCACACATCTTAACGCAATGGTGTATTCATAAGTTCTCTCATCTCCCATCACACC
>CALFUK010000034.1 GCA_937929945.1 uncultured Saprospiraceae bacterium | reverse complement strand
ATGATCGAGATAGGCGCGGGAGGGGGCAGTATCGCCAGAGTGGATAAGCTGGGCCTGCTCACCGTAGGGCCAGACAGTGCCTCATCTACTCCAGGGCCTGCGTGCTATGGGAGAGGAGGCGAAGATCCTACCGTTACAGATGCAGATCTCATTTTGGGCTATCTGAATGAAGACTTTTTTCTTGGTGGCACCATGTCGCTGGACAAGGCTGCTGCGCATCGAGCCATAGAGCAAAAGCTCGCTATTCCACTAGGCATCTCTGTAGAAGAGGCTGCACATGGCATCCATAAGATCGTGAATGAAAATATGGCTAACGCATCCAGAGTACACGTACTGGAGAAGGGCATGGACCCGAGACACTTTAGCATGATCGCCTTTGGTGGAGCAGGGCCAGTGCATGCATTCGGTGTCGCTGATCTACTGAATGCGCCACAACTGATCATACCTGTAGGCGCAGGTGTCACATCTGCCGTTGGATTCTTATTATCGCCCATCGCTCAAGAGGACATCCACAGCCATATCTCTAATGTGGTTGAGACTGACTGGGGTGTCGTTAATGTGTTTCTGAAGGAGATGGAAGAGAAAGGACGCGCATTCTTAATCGATTCTGGTGAGTCTCCCAGCCACGCTGTGGTGGAGCGCGTGGTAGAGATGCGCTATGAAGGCCAGGGACATGAGATCACCATCGATCTACCAGAAGGCCAGCTGAACGAACTGAGCATACCTGAAATAGAGAATCGATTTAAAGCTGAATATGAATTTCGCTATACGAAGAGCATTGATGATGTGCCACTGCAATTCGTCACCTGGAGAGTCCTGGTGAAAGGGCACATACCAGAGATAGAAGTGAAGCAAGCTGACTTTTCTAGTAATGGCACTGATGCCTCCAAGGGTACTCGCAATGTGTATTTCGAATCAACTGGCTACATGGCCTGTCCAGTGTACGATCGCTATGCGCTACCAGAAGGATTCAAGGAGCATGGCCCTATGATCATCGAAGAGAAAGAAAGTACGACAGTCATTGGTCTCAACTGCGAGGTCAGTATAGATAAATTCAGAAATATTGTAATTGACTACCAATGAGTAAGAAATACGATCTAATCATCATTGGAGCTGGCACTGCTGGAATGGCCTGCGCCATTGAGGCAGCCGAACGAGGTGCGACAGTAGCCGTGATCGAAAAGTCTCACCAGATAGGCGGTGCTATGCATTGGTCAGGTGGGCATATGAGCGCTGGTGGCACGCAGCTCCAGATCAGATCAGGCATAGAGGATAGCGTAGATGATCACTATGAAGACATCATCAGAATCAATAAGGGAAGTGGCGATCTGAAGCTGATCAGAAAAGCCGTGGAGGAAGCGCCTCACACGCTCAATTGGCTGGATGATCTCAAATTTCCCTGGGCGCCAGAATGCCCCAGAATCATATACGGGCACGTGCCCTACACTAAGTCGAGAACACAGTACGGCGTAAATAAAGCCATCTCCATCTTTGATGCGATCAAACCACTATGGGACAAAGGTGTGGATGCAGGTAGAATTCACTTGCATCTTCATGCGGACTTCTCCAGTGTCAGCCAGGTGGACGATCGATATAAGATCGTACACTATCAGTCTAATGGCCAAGAGCAGAGCTTAGAAGGCGAGCACATCGTAGTCACCTCAGGCGGCTATGGTAGTAATGCAGAATACTTTAAAGAGAAGCATGGAGATATACCGTACAGCTCGTCAGCCTATCCAGACTCTACGGGGGAAGTGATGATCTATATGGAGCAACTCAATGCGGCGTTTAGAATGGCGGACTACCATCTGCCCAGTCTCGGCGGTCTTGAGTTAGAGCCCGGTAGCCAGAGAGCTAATTTTAATGAGGCCTGGGCTATGGTCCTGACCTCTGTGTATCGGCAGCCGCGAGATATCTATGTGAATAGCGATGGCAAACGATTCTTAGCAGAAGATGAGATCAATGCAGATACACGAGAGCGCGCGGTGATACAGCAGAAAGGCTGGGTCTTCTGGGTGATTTTTGACGAGGCAGGACTCATGGCAAAGGATGATAATGGCAATGACAATCCCATCATCATCGGCTGGGATACGGATCAGATTAAAGCAGAAGCGAAAAAAGGGAAAGCCATATTCGTGGCGGATGATATTGCAGGATTGGCAGCGCAGACTGGACTGCCAGCAGATGCATTAGCGACTACTATATCGGACTTTAATCAGATGGTGGATCATGGAGAAGACCCTGACCACGGACGAAGCTACCTGAATCATAAAATAGGCAAAGCGCCTTACTACGCCGTGAAGGTATTCGCTTCATTATTAGTGACCTTTGGAGGTCTCACTGTGAATGAAGACTTACAACTCTTAGATCGGGATAGTAAAGTCATACCAGGCCTATACGGTGCTGGTGAAGTCTTAGGCCTGGGCGCCACCAGTGGAGATGCTTTTTGCAGCGGCATGGCGATCACTCCGGCGCTGAGTTTCGGAAGGATCTTGGGAAGACAGTTGACAACTTGATCCGCAATAAAATAATTGTTAACTTAATTAACTAATTTTAAAATTTAGATAATTTGTTAGATATCGTACAAACATTTGATCCAGTGACGCTGTCCATACTTTGGTCCAGATTGATCAGTATTGTAGATGAGGCAGGTACCACCCTGCAGCGCACCAGCTTCTCCACAGTCACTCGAGAGTCCAATGACTTTGCTGTGGTCCTCATGGATGAGCAGGGTAGATCCATCGCTCAGTCCAGTATATCGGTGCCATCCTTTTTAGGGGTGCTGCCCATGCTGACTAAGGCCCTCTTAAAAGACTATTTCCCTATAGATACCTGGGAAGATGGGGATGTGGTGATGACTAATGACCCTTGGCTCTGCGCTGGACACAAGCCAGATATCGGTATCGTGTCACCTGTATTTTATCGCGAAAAACTAATTGGATTCATCGGGACTATAGCCCACTCACCTGATATGGGAGGCGTGCTCTGGGGCGCTGGGTCCAGAGACTTATACGAAGAAGGTCTGATGGTGCCGCCCACTAAGCTGATCAGTAAGGGAGAACCCAATGCGACCCTCTTTTCTCTCTTAGAAAATAATGTCAGAGCGCCACTCCAAACTATAGGAGACATCAAAGCGCAGATAGCTGCGAATGATCAGGGCATCAGATCCCTGCATAAGCTCATGATCGAAAATGATCTGACGGATCTGTCAGACCTTAGCGATGCGGTGATCAATGCCTCCGAAAAATCCATGCGAGAATCCATCAGACAGGCCAAAGACGGTGTCTATACTTACGCCTACGATACGGATGGAGACGGCATGGGCAATGGCTGCCATTTTGAGATAGCCATCACCATCAAGGATGATGAGATCAGCGTGGACTATGAGGGTACCTCAGGAGCACATCCGCTGAGTATCAATGCAGTTCTGAATTATACCTACGCCTACACCGCATATCCCATCAAGTGCGCCTTCAGTCCGGACGTGCCCAATAATGATGGTGCATTCTATCCGATCACGGTGACGGCACCTAAGGGCTGCCTGGTGAACGCGCAGAAGCCATCGCCACTGGGGGCCAGAAATATCACGGGTAACATGCTACACTCAGTCGTGTTTGGAGCTTTGGCCAAGGCGATACCTGACAAGGTGCAAGCCGACTGTGGAAGTGCCTGCTGGTGTATCGTACTGAATGGACAACATAAAAACGGGAAAGAATTCGTAGAATATTTCTTTCTGAATGGAGGCTACGGAGCCCGCCCTGGTATGGATGGTGAGCACGTCCTCAGCTTTCCCACGAATGTCGCTAATGTACCCATAGAGGTATTAGAGAATGATGTAAGTATCTTAGTCACAGAGAAATCCCTCTTAACTGATTCTGGAGGAGAAGGGCAATACAGAGGCGGCTTGGGTCAGCGATTCTCATTTAAAAATGTAGGGGATGAGGCACTCAATATCTCTATCCTCACAGAGAAAACGGCCACCACAGCGAAAGGCATCTGTGGAGGAGAAGACGGAGCCATGGGGAGTATCGAGATCATTCCCGAAAGAGACTTTCCGAAGAAAGGCTTAGATAAGCTACATCCTAATGAAGAGCTGATCTTGACTCTGCCTGGTGGCGGAGGCTACGGTCCAAAAATAAAGAGAGAGCGAACATTGATCGAGACTGATCGTTTACTTACTTATACTTCTTAACATAATAAAAATAAGCGCAAATGGCAGCCAAGAACTTACCACCAACCTATGATAAAATAGCCCATCACGAGGTGTTCCCAGAGACCACTCATGATGAAAAAGCCAGATATAATTTTTTAGCGAATCTTAACAAGCACCTCGCTCATGTGTCGCAGGGAAATGCTGTGGCATTCAAAAATCGAGTCCAGCCAAAATTCAAAGAAGAGCACGGCCGCGACTTTGAGAACAAGGACGAGCTGGGAGATGCGATGGCGAAAGACATGCACTACCAGACCTGGTCCGCACTGCGCCGCTGTACCATGGAGATGAGGCAGCAGGCTGGCCGCTCTCTCACCTACAGGCAGGCCATGGAGCTCAAAGAAAAAGTAGATAAGCTCAATGAAGGGAAGTCAAGTCTCGTCCTAGACGATGAAGTGTCACCGCCACCTTATTTAATGGCCGTGGATAATCACATCATGCCTGGCAGCTACCACACAGAATTATTCGAAGGTGACGTGAGTAATGCGGCTAATTATGATGGTGGCTTATTCGTGACCTCCCAAGGACTGCTGGGCAAACTATCTGATGGAGGAGGCAAAGCGATCTCTCAGTGGGTGAGAGACAATCATCCTGAATTTCAGCCAAAGCGCATCCTTGACATCGGCTGCGGCATGGGGCACAACACACTGCCACTGGCTAAAATGTATCCAGATGCTGAAGTCATTGGGATAGATACCGGAAGACCGATGCTCCGCTATGGACACGCACGGGCGATGGCTCTTGGATATGACAATGTCAAATTCATGCAGGTGGAAGCCTCGAAGATGCCTTTTGAAGATGAGTCATTTGACTGGATACAGACTACCATGTTTCTGCACGAGACAGGAGGAAAATCCATCTACAATATCATGAGAGAGATATACCGATGCCTGGCGCCTGATGGGCTCACCATGCACATAGAGCAGCCACAATATACGGATGACATGACTATGTATGAGAAGTGGATCAGAGACTGGGATGCTTATAATAATAGTGAGCCATACTGGTCTAAAATGCATGACATCGACCCTAAAGAACTGATGGTAGAGTGTGGCTTTAATGGTGACACCTTTATGCAGATCGGGGCGCAAGCCATCAATGACCTGGATGACGGCACACAGAAAGCCGATGAGCCTGAAGATCACGGTCGATCACCCATCTGGAATGTATTCGGAGCGTGGAAGAAATAGTAACACTGACTAAAATAAAAACATGGAAAACCCAATAGACTATATCAGCATAGCGGGCAATAAGCCCAAAGGAAAGCGCCCTTATTTTTTCGATGATCCTGCCGTGGAGCGGGTGCTCAATATCACCATGGCCGTGAGCATGGAGCTGGCTGTGGCCAGAGAGCGGGTGGATACGCTGGAGCGACTCTTGGAGGCCAAGGGGGTACTAACCAGAGAAGAGATAACCTCATACACACCCACATCCAAAGAAATAGAGACGGAGCGACAGCTGTGGCACAGCGAGTACATCTCCAGGATACTGCGAGTCATCCAGCAGAGCATGGAGGACATAGAGAGCCCTGATAAGACACTCCAAGAGATTGCCGAAGACATCAATAAAATGTAATGATATTAGCCAAGAGAGTAGAATTATTTTGGGACGCCGTCAAGAAGAAAGACATGGT
>CALFUK010000033.1 GCA_937929945.1 uncultured Saprospiraceae bacterium | reverse complement strand
GTATCCTGCCCCTGGTGTTTCATCAAGATTATCCACGACTTGTAGATTTGAAATCGGTGCTGTACCAAGATTTTCTACATTCAGCTCATAGGTCACTAAGAAGCATCCGTCGTCCTGTAACCAGACGCCTACTTCTCGCTTCGCGACACCAAAATCTGGCATCTCGCCTATTGTACTGGTTGTAGGGTCCATCTCATCTATTCCATCTTCTCCATCATCATTTGAATCCGGATCGCTACCACTGTCACTTACATCACTAATATTGCCATCTGGCCCACCTGGACTTGTACCTGACAATGTCGCTGTGTTAGCGATTGGGGAGCCGGCAGGACAACCACATGCTGAGACTGTGAGCAGGATCGATCCTACATCTCCTGGATTGATATTATCTGTCCCGATCAGTAAGTCATTATTGCCTAAGCCATTGTATGCGTCATTCACTGTGAATTCATCTGATGTCAAGGTCGTCGTGACCGTCGTATTTGTACCATCAGTACATGCGCCAAATCCCGCACCTGCTAAATCATCTTCTACTTGTATGTCTGAAATCGTGACATTACCTAAGTTTTCAATGTTGAACTCATACACCAGCTCCGTACATCCATCAGGTGTGACCCTTGTAGAGACCACTCGCTTAGCTAAGCCAGCATCCGCATCTTCTGATAATGTCGTATTAGTCGTACCAGATTGATCAGTCGTCTCACCTGTCCCATCTGGATCTGGATCACTACCACTGCTACTCATATCTTCTATAGTAGCTCCTCCTGGCGTCATACCTGAGCCAGTCGCTATATTAGCTATCTCAGTACCCACTGGACAGCCACATGCTTCTACTGTGAATAGTATCGCGCCTTTGTCTCCTACCTCTAAGAGGTCGGTACCAACTAATAGATCTGTATCTGCATTACCATCATAAGCATCATTCACGATGAAGTCATCACTCGTCAACTCCTTAATGATGTAAGAAGCACAGGCATCATATCCTGCTCCAGCTGGTGCTGCATCAAGATTATCCACGACTTGCAGATTTGAAATCGGTGCTGTACCAAGATTTTCTACATTCAGCTCATAGGTCACTAAGAAGCATCCGTCGTCTTGTAACCAGACGCCTACTTCTCGCTTCGCGACACCAAAGTCTGGCATCTCGCCTATCGTACTTACCGTTGGGGCCATCTCATCATCTACTGGATTTCCATCCTCATCTATACCATTTTCTCCCATCCCGTCTGAATCTGGATCACTGCTGCTATCACTCACATCATCTACTGGTGCGCCACCTGGGCTCGTACCAGTCAGTGTCGCTGTGTTAGCTATTGGCGAGCCCGCTGGGCAGCCACAAGCTTCTACTGTCAGTAGGATCGAACCTACATCTCCAGGAACGATATTATCTGTTCCGATCAGTAAGTTATTATTGCCTAAGCCATTGTATGCGTCATTCACTATGAATTCATCTGATGTCAAGGTCGTCGTGACCGTCGTATTTGTACCATCAGTACATGCGCCAAATCCCGCACCTGCTAAATCATCTTCTACTTGTATGTCTGAAATCGTGACATTTCCTAAGTTCTCAATGTTGAACTCATACACCAGCTCCGTACATCCATCAGGTGTGACCCTTGTAGAGACCACTCGCTTAGCTAAGCCAGCATCTGCATCTTCTGATAGTGTCGTATTAGTCGTACCAGATTGATCAGTCGTCTCACCTGTCCCATCTGGATCTGGATCACTACCACTGCTACTCATATCTTCTATGGTAGCTCCTCCTGGAGTCATACCTGAGCCAGTCGCTATATTCGCGATCGCTGTACCATCTGGACAGCCACATGCTTCTACTGTGAATTCTATCGCGCCTTTGTCTCCTACCTCTAAGAGGTCGGTACCTACTAATAGATCTGTATCTGCATTACCATCATAAGCATCATTCACGATGAAATCATCACTCGTCAATTCCTTGATGATGTAAGAAGCACAGGCATCGAATCCTGCTCCTGGTGTTGCATCAAGATTATCTACGACTTGTAGATTTGAAATCGGTGCTGTACCAAGATTTTCTACATTCAGCTCATAGGTCACTAAGAAGCATCCGTCGTCCTGTAACCAGACGCCTACTTCTCGCTTCGCGACACCAAAGTCTGGCATCTCGCCTATGGTACTACCGGTCGGAACATCCTCATCCGTGCCGTCCTCGCCCATACCATCTGAATCAGGATCACTGCCACTGTCACTCATATCTTCTATGGGAGCTCCACCAGGACTTTCACCAGTTAATGTAGCACGATTAGAAATGGGGGATGCCGCTGGGCAACCGCAAGCCTCTACGGTCAGTAGGATAGAGCCCACATCACCTGGATTGATATTGTCATCTCCTAATAACATCTCTGTCACTGCGAATCCATCATAATTAGGATTCACTATAAATTCATCTGATGTCAAGGAGGTCGTCACAGTATTCATGCCTGCTCCATCAGTACAGACTCCAAAGCCTGCAAGCATCAAGTCATCAGTCACTTGTATATCTGAGATGGTCACATTACCTAAGTTCTCAATGTTGAACTCATACACCTGCTCCGTACATCCATCAGGTGTGACCCTGGTAGAGACCACTCGCTTGGCTAAGCCAGCATCTGCATCTTCTGATAGTGTAGAATTGGTAGTACTCATTTCATCCATACCATCTTCCCCATCACCTGTCGGATCTGGATTACTTCCACTGCTACTGTTATCTTCTATATCATCTCCCGCAGGGCTAGTAGCCATACCAGTAGTGCTGTTTGCTATGGTTGTGCCATTCGGACAGCCACATGCTTCTATGACAAAATTAATTGCTCCCTTATCCCCTACCTCTAAAACATCAATACCGGATAATAGATTGATCCCTGCTGGTGCTGCGCTTGCAGGATCTCCATCATACTGATCATTGACGATGAAGTCATCACTGGTTAACGATTTGATGGTATATGAATCACAAGCATTAAACCCAGCTCCCGTATTCATTCCACTTGCATCTACCCCTACTAAATCATCTATGACCTGTAGATCTATCAATGCTACATTTCCTAAATTTTCTACATTGATTTCATACTCTACTAAAGAGCATCCATCGTCTTGTAACCAGATTCCGACTTCTCGCTTAGCGACAGCCAAGTCAGGCATCTCTTCGATACTGAAATCAGTGGTGCTGGATTGATCTCCACCTGGATCGTTATCACCTTCGCCCATGCCATTAGGATCAGGATCAGCTCCAGAAGAACTATCATCATCGATGGTCGCTCCGCCAGGACTTGTGCCTGTAGCTTCGGCAGCATTAGCGATGCTGGTCGGGTTAGGACAGCTACATGCTTCTACTGTAAGTAAAATAGATCCTACGTCTCCTGGTACGATATTATCATTTCCAGAAAGCAGGTTTAAGTCTGCTGGAATAGTCAAATCAGTCCCGCCATTATATGCAGGATTGACGATAAACTCATCACTGGTCAGACTGGTCTGAACAAACTCACAATTACCGAATCCAGCCAAATTTAAATCATCCGTGACTTGGATATCTGAAATGGTGACATTACCAAGATTCTCCAGATTAAACTCATAGACAATCTCTGTACAGCCATCAACTTTCAATTCAGTCGTGACGACTCTTTTAGCTAAGCCCAGATCAGCGTCTTCAATGAGCTCTGTATTAGTCGTTCCACTATCGGAAGGATCATCATCATCAGTCGTTCCATCTGGATCGCTACCGCTCGCACTTACATCACTCACATCATCACCTGAAGGATCTGTACCTGATCCAGTCGCGCTATTGGCGATCATGGTACCTACAGGACAGCCACAGGCCTCTACGACAAAATTAATCGCGCCTTTATCTCCTATTTCTAAAATATCACTTGCATTTAATAAACCAATATCCGCAAGTCCATTAAAGTCATCATTGACAATGAAGTCATCACTGGTCAATGACTTGATGCTGTATGAGGCACATGCATCATATCCTGCACCTGGCGGGGTACCGACTCCTGCCAAATCATCTGTGACTTGAAGGTCCAAGATCGGTGTATTACCAAAGTTCTCTACATTTATTTCGTATTCTACTAAGAAACAGCCATCGTCTTGTAACCAGACGCCGACTCCTCTTTTTGCGACACCCAGACTTGGATCAAAGCTGATCGCGGTCTCAGTGGCATCATCTTCTTGAGTGGTCGGATCGCCTTCGCCGTCATCACCTGAATCAGGATCACTGCCGCTATCACTCGCATCACTAATCATCCCACCATCTGGCGTATCTCCTGAAGCAGTAGCAGAGTTCATGATTGGTGTTGGGTTAGGACAGTTACATGCTTCTACTGTCAGAAGAATAGCTCCTACATCACCTGGTGTGATATTGTCCGAACCATCTAACATGTTAATATCAGCAAGTCCGTCAAAGGCATCATTGACAATAAACTCATCAGAGGTGAGAGTGGTCGTAATCGCTCCACACAAGCCAAAGCCAGCACCCATAGGTCCAGCTAAGTCATCTACTGCTTGCAAATTATTCAATGTGACATTTCCAAGATTCTCTATGTTAAATTCATACACGATTTCGACACAACCACTGGATAGTATCTCTAATGATACTTCTCTTTTCGCTATGCCTAAATCAGGCTGAGCAGTCAGGCTTGTCATCGTAGGCCCAGGTACATCACCTGCTTCTGGATCACTACCACTGGTGCTTTCATCTACGATTGGTAGACCATCTGGACCATTACCGGTACCTGTTGCTGAATTCATGACCGTTGTCGGATTAGCACATCCGCATGCTTCTACCGTGAATAAGATGGCGCCTTTATCTCCTACCTGCAGTACATCAGTACCAGTCAGAAGATCAATATCTGCCGCCCCATTATATCCTGCATTCACAACGAAGTCATCACTCGTGATGCTTGTAATGTCTAAGACACATGGCGCGCCTAAACCTGCTGGAGCAGTGACTAAGTCATCAGTCACTTGTAGAGCTGTAATATTTGTATTCCCTAAGTTTTCTACATTTATTTCATAGGTGATCAAGCTACATCCATCATCTTGAAGGACTACCTGTACTTCACGCTTTGCGACGCCAAAATCAGGATTAGCTGAGAGTGTCGTCTCTGTATCACTTGGCATATCTCCTGACTCGGGATCACTGCCGCTAGTACTATCATCAGATATAGTATTACCTAAAGGATCTTCTGCAGAACCGGTAGCAGAGTTAACAATTACTTGATCAGCAGGACATGCACATGTCTCTACCGTCAGCAGTATCGCTCCCTTATCCCCACAGGCTAAGGTATTCGCTCCAGTCAAAAGATTGACGCCAGCGGCTCCCATCCCTGTAAAGCCAGGGTTAATCGTAAAGTCATCACTGGTCAGAGATGCTATGCTGAATGAGCCACACATTCCGAATCCTGCTCCAGCTAAATCATCGACCAATTGAAGACTATTTAAATCTGTATTTCCTAAATTTTCTATATTAAATTCATAAGTCACTTGGAAGCAACCATTGTCTAAAAGCACGGCACTGACTTCTCGCTTAGCGACACCTAGCTCAGGTGCACCTACCACTGTGACAGGCACTGTACACATAGCCACATTACCACACTCATCAGTGACAGTGATGGTAACTGTATTCATACCTATATCAGTCTTTCCGAAGATCAGCTGAGATATATCTACATCCACATCAGCTGCATCAGTACAGTTATCTGCGACTGAAGTCAGTAAGTCTGCCTGAGTCAATGACCCATTGCCATCAGCATCTAAAGTGACGACTACTGGACCTGCGACACACACCGGTACAGGAGCTTCTGTATCACCTGCATAAGAGATCATCTGCGTACACTGCGTAGCATTCCCTGACTCATCTATGAACGTATAGGTCCTCATAATGGCACTTACGCCAGAAGGACATACGGCTGTGCTCATCTCTGCATCAGCGACTATAAATATTATATCACCTTCTTCTGTACAATTATCTGTGACTGCAAAATCTGCTAATGCAAGTTTATCTGGGAATGCAGCTCTGCATTCTAAGTCTGTCATATTAGGCACTAACGTTGCACAATCTACCACTGGAGCGTCATTATCTTCTGGAGCTGGGACTAATACCGACTCCTCAATCATACAGCCTTCGCCATCTGTGACTGTAAGTGTATATACACCAGCTGTTAATCCTGTGACAGTGGCTGCATCATCATCTGGGCTTTCTGAGCCATCATTACTCCAATCAAAGGTGATGACTGGTGAGTCGCCTGCAACTGTAGCAACAATCATAGCATCTCCATCATTTGGGCATTCTTCAGGTGTCACCACAAATGTGACTGTCATTTGAGGAGATACGGTAATCGTCGCTGTCCCCTCTTGGTAACAAGCATCGACTGGTGCCATATCACCTACTGCATAAGTCACATCTATAGATGCAGTCCCTGCAGGGTAGGTCAAAATACTTCCAACTACTGTCCCTACTGTAGCCGTAAAAGTGCCTCCTGGTGTGGTGGTCGCTGCGAATAAAGATTCTAAATTCACTTGTCCTATATCACATGTAGATATTCCTACTAAAGTTGCATCTACTGCTGGAAGGACGACTATATTCTGGCTACAGACATTCGTACAGCCATTAGCCGTACTTATGGTATAATCCACTTGATATGTTCCAGGTACTGTAGCTGTAAATGTTCCTCCTGTACCAGCTGCATTATCTGTTACGCCAGTTCCTGTGAAAACACCACCATCAGTATTAGGTGTTAGTGTGACTTCTTCACCTACACATACAGGATTTGGTGCTGCTGTAAAACAAGCGTCTAAAGCAGTGCCATCCATGACGGTGATCGTAATACAAGACTGCTCAGAGCAGCCATCTCCATCCACTCCCACTACAGTAGCAGGAAAAAATCCACATGCTGGATTATCTATTTCTTCTGTGAGACAGACAGTTGCTGTCCCTGATATATCTCCGGCAACAGGTGTCAACGAAACTTCACCTGTAGCGGCATCGATCGTTGCTATTGCATTAGTCACTGCATCAGTGATGGTCCATTCGCTGGAAACAATGCTCTCTGCGTCATATGCTGGGCTACTGACTGTTGGTAGTATACTGTAAGCTGCACCACCTGCACTAAGGCAGACTTCATTCTGCATCTCAAAGTCAGGCTGAGGTTGTTCTGTGATCAGTACAAAGGCAATTGCTTCAATCGGTTCTGCACAATTAGCGTTATTAAAAGATTCTACCGTGTACATGATCTCATAGCAGCCTGCTTCTGTATAGTTAAGTGTAGACCCTCCCTGCACAACTCCTCCTGCTGGTCCACTGACGAGGGAAAAGGTTCCACCTTGCTCAGTATTTTCTATCGGAATATCAGTATCATCTATGACCAACATACTTGATAAGCTCAGGCTTCCATTTGGATTAGTCTGACATAGCAGACTAATGTCATTGATGTCAGCTACTATGGTACACGGCAGATTTGTTAGTGCTTCATCAAAATCTATAACTCCATTATCATCTTCATCTTGTGCAGTGATCGTAGCTTCATTCGTCATCGGCTGTAGCGGCATGCCTGAACAGTCTGCATCTAATTCTACAGTGACCTCTACATCAAAAGATTCTCCGGGAACAATGACTCCTACCCCCGTTAATAAATCTGTAATAGAAATACCATCATATGCAGCATTGCCCACTGGTGTCACGCTGGTAGCACCTGAACCGACTGGTGCAGAAACTACGGGCTGGGTAAGCACGCCTAAATAAGTACAACCCAACTGACTACCCAAATTATCCACCAAAGACAATCTATCTAATTCTTGAGATCCACTATTCACCACGGAAAATGTATACGTCACCGAGTAATTACCATTAGGCAGCTCTACAGGATCAGAAGCTTCCTTTTCCATCTCTATTGATGATACAGTGACAGCCAATGAAAACTGAGCGTCTGGGACATCAGGATCTTTTACTAATCTGTCACAGCAATCTCTAGCTGTGGTGGCTGCTCCATTAGTAGGAAATTCAGGGCAATTCTCAGAGTCCAGTTCTACTGTAAATACTATTTCGAATGATTGGCCAGGCCCTAATAAATCAGTAGGCGCGCCTAATAGTAAATCCGTCGTACCGCCCACGGCGGTACCACCAGCTCCAGTATATCCTGGATTAGGTACTGGAGGATTTGTTGCACTGACATTATTGACTGATGGTATACCAATGACGTCTACAAAACATCCGCCTGGAACATCCAGCTGCATGACTACTTCGTCAATGACGCTTAATGTATTTAAATCTACAGTTCCATTATTAGATACAATAAGGCTAAAATCAACAAATACGTGTTCGTCAGTCGGCACGCCAGTATTGACAGGTCTGACATTGCTGACTGATTTAACTAAGTCAATGTTAGGTGTACTTTCGTGTGTCACACGTGTAGGCGCACAGTCATTTGCAGCACCGACACAACCCATTGTAGATGGATCAGTATCAGACATGAGACCACTCGTTGATGCATCCTTGATTTCCATGTTATCAGAATCTGTCATAAACAGCATTGCTTGAGTGTTGGTACTCCTTCTAATAGGCAGTCCACAGACACCTGCCGCAGGTCCGGGAGGACAATAGTTATAGGCAAAATCAATCACAACCGTCTCACATATATTTGGTGGCATAATACCTCCAGTTACGATGTTCCCAGATTGGGGATCTGCCAGGTTTACCTCAAGCATTCCCCCTCCAGGTTCAACGTTATAAGTGACTGTGGCTGTAATATTAGTGGCCGATGGTCCATTAGGAATACCCAGGACATTATCATCCATCACCATGACATTTGTCCCATCACAAGATGGCTCACCTCCTCCGCCAGCGTCTACACAATGGTCAGTTGTAAGATTCATAAAGTTACAGATCTGGTAAGTAATCGTTGATGAATATCCACAACCAGAGTCTTGCGCTGGAGCCTGGGTGATATCTTTGGCTAGACCTGGATACACACATGTCTTTTTAACTATTTGTGTAGTCGGCTCATCAGCATCCGTACCTAAATCATCATTACTCTCTTCGTCATTCGAAGTATCGACATAATTGATACCATCAACTGCTGTACCTGAGACATTGGCGACATTCACTAATGTAGTGGTGACAGTGGACATATCTCCAGATGTGAAATCATTAAGTCCGTCATCTCCTATTTTTACAGTGAAACATATGGATAGGTCATTTCTTAATTGCCCACCTGGATTAGGTGCCAAGCAATTAATTTCACCATTAGCTCCTGTAGGTCCCAAAATTCTAAAATTAGGCGTAGCCCCCATACCAGTATTACTTCCAGTATATGTTGGACTTAGTCCGGCCATTCTGAAGCCACCACCTGTGGTAGCGCCCTGCGTGGAAGAACAAAAAGTATTACCCATTAAAAAAGCTGGGTCATCGATGAGATCAGTAACGACTAAATTACATATCGGAACCGCTCCATTATTTCTTACAACAATTAAATACTTAATAGTGATAGAGCCATCAGGGTTATACCCCCATGCCTTCACTGATTTATTCATCGTTAAGGTCCCATCATCTACTTGCCCAGTGATAGGAGAAATAGATAAAAACAAGACGAACGAAAATGTCAAAAAACCACATAGGGCTCCGCAGCTCAATGAAGGGAACTTCATAAGAATAATATTAGGTGAATAATGAACTAGTAAAGGAAAATTACTAATACTTAGAATCTGTAAATAGTGCTGTTAATAGGTGGTAATTAGTAGTAAAAGTGATAAACTATATTCAATTAATGTGCCCAATATTAAAATATCATCAAATATTTATTTTAAACATGTGATAATAATTTATTAAATTATGAAAATGACTAACATGTAATTTACCATACAGTACTTTTAAAATGAGCACTAATATGCCGTCTTATGAACCTTAAAGCCAGCTATACGGGAGTATAAGCCTGCTGTGCTTATTTATGATTGATCGTATAAAAAGATGATGTGAGCTGTCTGGTACTCTTAATAAACTTGGATCGTGCTCAATTGAGGTTTAAAATTTGACCAGTGTAGATCGGAGATGTACCACATAAAATTAATGAATCGTCGCACTTAAGGTATGACCTCAAAATGGATTCATGGACAAACCTGTCTTAGATGCCATGGTCAGCATGGTCAAAACGGAGCATCAAAGACTGTGAGTATGGAAATAGAACACACTCCACGATATAAAAAAAACTAGACCCTCAGTCAAAAGGACCTCACATATTATTTATAAGGATGAGTAGCTTATTATTTAACCACCGTCATTTTCTTGCTGCCTATGAACTGACCCTCGAGTTTCAGTTAGTAATAGTATAAACCTGCATTCGTCAGCTGACTATCGCCTCTTTGAGTGATTTCGATTAGAGTTGCGGCCTGATTTCTTTTTACCACGAAAATTGCCACCACGGCCACCGTGGCCTCGCTGACGGCTTTTACCAGGGTTCCATTCTGGACCTTCACCTAAGAAAGCTGGCAAAGCGGACTTGGCAAGTTCTCGATCTATGAGCTTCTCTATAGCAGCGAACTTGTACATGTCATCCTCGTTGATGAAGGTGATGGCCACGCCCGTCGTATCAGCGCGAGCGGTACGCCCTACTCGATGTACATAGTCGGCAGAATCTCTTGGCACATCAAAGTTGATGACTAGATTAATGTCTTTTATATCTATGCCTCGACTCATCACATCAGTAGCTACCAGGGTTCTGATTCTTTTTGCCTTATACTTCTGCAGTACTTGCTCCCGCTCAGACTGATCTAAGTCAGATGAGATGCCTGCTACGTCATGGCCCTTGCGGCGGAGCTGATTGACGATCTTAGTCACATTCATCTTTGTGGATGAAAAGACTAGTATGGTCTTATAATTATCCTTGCCATGTATCAAGTGATGTAACAAGCCTATCTTCTGATCATTATGACACACATATGCTGCCTGTAGGACTCCTTCGGCAGGCTTGGCTAGCGCAATGCTTATTTCCGCAGGATCCGTTAGCATGTCTGCTGCCAGTTTACGGATCTTAGGCGCCATCGTGGCGCTAAACATCAGATTTTGTCTCTTTTTAGGCAGCTTTTTTGCGATGCGCTTGATGTCATCTATGAAGCCCATATCAAGCATCCGATCGGCCTCATCGAGAATGAGGTATTCGAGATGACTGAAGTCGACGTAGCCCATGTTTATATGAGCGATCAGCTTACCCGGTGTCGCGACTATGATATCCACGCCATTAATGATGGCCTGTTTTTGCACATCCCAGTCCTTACCTCCCCCTCCTCCGTATACGGGGATTGATTCTATGCCCGCAAAATAGGCGAAGGCCTGCACCTGCTCATCGATCTGAATGGCCAGCTCCCGTGTAGGGCAGATGACCAATACACTGATGCCTTCTCTCTTGCTCTCTGCCAGCATATTCAGCACAGGTAAGATGAAAGCAGCTGTCTTACCCGTACCCGTCTGGGCACAAGCGATCAAGTCTCTTTTATCAATGATGTAAGGTATGGCTTGTTCTTGTATCGGCGTCGCTTCCTTGAATCCCATGTAACCTAAGGCTTCTATGAGATTGGAATTGAGGTTTAGTTCTTCAAAGGTCATGTTGCATTTTGAATATCAAAATATCTTTATCTGGAGATAAAAGTACCGAATTCAATCTTAGATAAAGAGTATTTATAATAAATATAAGAATGTTTAATCTTCTCAATATTAGATAGATACAGTTCTTACTTAGTCACGACAATATAGAGATAAGAGTTCAGAGAGAGATGATCATGTCAGCAAGGGACTCATATCACAAAGATTGATTTAATTGGAATCAGCTGAAATCAACTACATGTGTCATACAAGTAATTTGTCAGTTTCTATGTGATTTGATTGCTTCTGGACAGACCTCCTGATCAACTAAGGCTGATGAAACGCTAAGTGATCATCGTCTTCTGAACATCAGAGATTGGCAGCTTTCTTTCAGCTTCTCCGTGATCTCCTCCATCCATAATGTACAAAGCCGAATTTATACGTAAATAAAAAAACGGCTGACAAATTACTTTGTCAGCCGCATTCAATAATATCCAATTGCCTTTTCAGATTCGATAGAATCCTGAGCGTCAATCAATACATGCTTGCGCTTATATCATCATCGGCTCTCGGCAGAACCATTACATCAATCGATTATGATTAATTTCTTCGTTGCCGTGAATTCACCGCTTTCTATTTCGTAGTATAATACACCTGTCACATTGATTTGGTCTTTTGTCAAGACGATCTCATTGTAACCTTTGTTATACGTCTTTGCTATATTCAGTATCTCCTTACCCGAGACATCAAAGACTCTGAATGATGCCTGCGCTGTGGCAGGAAGATCAAAGCCAATGGTCGTCTCTACCTCAAATGGGTTAGGTGAATTCTGATACAATGCATATCCCTGAGCCGCATCCGCTGTGTCAGCTATATTCAGAGAGACATTGACTACTTCCAGGTCTGCACCTGCATAAGCTTCTGCTGGCGTGATGCTGGAGTTCAGCTCTAAGAGCTGGCTTAGCTCAGCCGAAACATCAGCACTGAAGACTAAGGTGAATAACACATCATCAGCACTTACCGCACGCCCTTCAGACCAACTCATCGTCAACTGCTCCTCTCTCGTCGCAATGTTAGAATCATCTACAGTCAGAGCACCAGCTTCGATAGAAGATAGACTCAAGCCTTTGTGATTCAGCGTGAACTGATAGCCTGATACTTCAGCAAAATTCTGAGCACTGACAGGGACTCTGACGAGCTGTCCTGCTTCTACTGCTGTATTCTGCGTCATCAGATTCAAGGTCTTATTAGATCTTGTCGAAGCCTTCATCAGTCCGTTAGCCTGAGCATTGCCATTGATGTCACCTATTTTGATTCCTATGAAATCCTCATTCATCATCGCACCAGATAGCGCATCGATCTGAATATCCTCGGTGAATGGCCATGGGTTCTGTATCGAGTTAAACACCTGACTCGCTGCTACAAACCTCCAGCTTTCATTTCTCGGAAAGTCAGCGAAGACGCCAAGAATCATTTTTCTCAGCTCCACTAAGTCACTCACGGTAATCTCTCCGTTGTTATTGATATCCGCAGCTAAGTGCGTGTAAGGCGTATCAAAGTCCTCTAAGCCTAAAATCATCTTCTGAATCATCACTAAGTCAAAGGTCGTGACACCATTCATAGGGTCATCACTCTTAGACGCTGTGATCTGATAGTCATAAGCGACTGGATTGTTACTGAAGGCATAGGCTCCACTCGTGCCTGTCGTCATCAGCTTAGGAAATTCAGCACCTGCATTACTTTCAGACTTGACCGTGACATTATTAATCATGTCACCATTAGCCGTACTGATCGAACCAGCTATCGTGTAAGAGGCTCCTGCCTCACCGTCACCACCATCATTGTTACCTCCATTCTCAGGACACTCACCACCGATGAGTACACCGACGGTACAGAAATCATGGTTGCCATTCGCATCCCAGACATAGACGTCAAAGTCAACAAAATTAGCTAAGTCTGTACACTGGAATGTATAGTTAGTCTGGTCTTCATGACCTTCTTCTCCAGGAGGAATCGCTGCCTCTCCAGATGGGACCATACTATGGGTCACCTCAGTACAGTTATCAAAACTACCTAAGTCAAAGTCAGCTGACCAGATCGTCACTGTACCGGTCTCCTGCATGAATGCAGTCGTGACACCTGAGATACAGATCGGTGTAGGTGCTTTCTCATCGCCAAAGGTGACAGTGGTCTTAGCAGAGCTGGCATTGCCACAGCCATCACTGACTGTCCACTCTATCGTGTGCTCATCACCAGGACTTCCTTCTCCTGAGTTCATTTCTATTTCTGATCCGATGCCATTCTTCACTGCCAGTGTCTCTCCATCTTTGATCAGCTTCACTGTCCAATTTAAGAACTCAGAACTCGTCGCTTCGCCTCCACATAAGTCTGTGGCCTTAGCTATAATTCCTTCTGAGCCCGTACAGCCCTTCTCATCTCCCTTGTATGCTGCACCACCTGTAGTATTTACCACATACTCTGCAGGTCCATCAATTTCAGGAGCAGAATCGTCAACTACTTTTACGACTTGATCGTAGGTGTAGTATCCATCTACATTCACTCTGTTATATCTGAGGTATACTGAGTCCTGGATTAGGTCTTCTACACATCCTGCGCAGACTCCCTGAGCCCAGTCTTCTACTGCTTCGAATTGGTCATAGTTAGTATCATTAGCATCATCTTGAGGAGACGAGCTGTTCGCATCCCAGGTACACCAGTCGATGACAGTCCATCTCTTAATCAGCTTCTTACAAGCGTCAGAAGCGATCACTTCTTCCGTCTCTACACTGTAGCCTACGAGACCACAAGGAGAGTTACACCAGACTGGCACTTCGCCCGTCTCACCTGAAGCACATGCGAATACATCGCCCATCGGTACTTTGTAATCTTCGAATACGACTACAGACGGTACTGTATCCACTCCGATGACTTTACCATATTCATCTCTTCTGGTCACGACCTCATCTTCGCCACACTCCAAGTTCACACCATCAAGGTATTCGCCTGTGTAATGCTTTGGCCACTTGATCGTGTAAGGATCGAATCTGGTGGCATCATCAGCTTCTACTGTGATCTTCTGCTTACAGTAAGCATCACCTGATCCCAGCTCTCCGTCACCATCATTATCGATCCACCACTCTCTCGTCATGTATCCTGTACCACAGCCATTGTCTGTGAATTCTTCTTTCCATAGATCAGGCTTCGCTGACTCACACACTGCACCAATAGCAAACGCTTTGTCGACGCTATCCATGTCATCTACACACTTGATCACGTGATCTTCACAGTCGATGTGCGATGCTGACTTATCAGCGACATCCACCTCTACCATACAGATGTTCACATTACCTGCACGATCTTGTATTTTCAATACGACCATGATGGTCTGGCCTGCATCTTCACAGCAGAACTTGACAAAATCACCGAACTCATCAAACTCAGGTCTGATCATGTCCTCTACACACTCACCAAACTTGTCGTACTTAGTACATACCTCATCACCACCTGCACACTCATCATCACAGCATCCAGTCATACGTGCCGCAGTAATGATGACATCACCACAACCAGCATCGTGTGATCCTGCATCAAGATCTGTCGCGAATACTTTAGCTACACCACCTGTGGTCAAGCTCACATTAATTTTATCTACACATACCGGCACTGGAGCTACTCCATCATATACCGTCAAGGCGAAGGTGTCAACTCTGGAATTACCACAGTCATCAGCTACTTTCACGATGATATCGATTGGCTCTTCGTCAGGCCAGATACCTGTCAAAAATCCTGTCGTCTTATCATAGAATCCCTGTGACACATTCACTCTGTACTCTATGTCTGAGCCATCACATCCATCCTTAGCGGTGGGTAAGCTCATCTTATACTTAGCTGTACATGTCCATGGGTCAATGCTGACAGCATCATCCACTAGGTCTGGTAGGTATGGTGGATCCAGATCTAAGACTTCGATGAATTGGTTACCCAAGTCATAAGGCCCTGTCTTCGCATCACACCAGTCTATTACAGTCCAGTTTCTAATGATCTTGAATCCGCTACCACAAGCTTCGAATGGTCCCTGGTCAGAGTAAGACACGATCAGGTTACAGTATTTATCATCATCAATGTGGACAATGGTCGATACCAAGTCAGGATCACAGGTCGTACTGGCGGGGATGGATACATTACCTGCATAGGTAGTCCCATTCACATCCTCAGGTGAGGTGATCTTGATCGGATTTTTCTTAAAGTCTAATAATTGGTATACAGCTGCGGCGTCACAGTTACCATCTTTATCCAGGATGATCGGCGCACCCAGCTCATCTACCATAATGGTATCACATACTAATGTATCTCTCAGCTCCTTCGTCACGACAGGTAGTAATACCCATACCTGATCATCATCAATGCCATCTTTATCAGTGTCAATATCCACAGCAACCGTCTGCTCCATCGTATCTACGACGACTTCATAATGAGCTAAGCCACATACGATGACTTCACGCTTCACCTTCGCATGCTTATCCGCGAAAAACGGAAATGCCTTAGATCCACTGCCTGTAGCAGCAGCGATCTCTCCTGGAAGAGCCTGTACACTCACATCTCCACAGTCTAAGATGACTGGTGATAATGGAGCTCTGACAATGTCATGATCCAGCTTCACTGTACGAAAGGCTTGCTCTAATATCTTTTCTTTCACTAAGCCATCATATCTGCTGACCGTAGCGAAATAAGCTACTTTAGTAACTGACTCACAGGCATCACCGTCAATGTCTTCTACAACCTGGATGCCACCTTGGATGGTCGCAAAACAGCCCTTGTCTATCATCTCTAAGATATCATCCACTGTGACAAATCCTTCAGGATATGATCTAGAGCCATCCTCACTACACCACGCGACACACTCTACACACTCAGATACATCAATGGTCACCTTACACTTTCTTGATTTAGGTATCAGAGCACCTGTAGGATCACCAAGACTTGGTACAAGATTTACTGATACGGTACCATTGCCATTATCAGTAGCTTCACAGCTGGCAGTACACCAGCCATCATCAGCGGTGCCGGCCACGCCATCGTCTCCAAGTGCACAGCTGTATAATACATCACCATCTTCGACTACTGTCACCTCTTGGCATGGGTCTGAAGTCGTATAAGTCAGTGTCACTGTACCAGCCGCAAGGTCTGTATACGTGATTTCTTCGACTGTCGTCTGTCCTGGCAGAAGCGTACAAGGACTCATCAGCTCAGGCAATAGCTTTAGTTCGAATGTGATTTTACCCCAGCATGAGTTACCACTCTGTTCGATCATCTTATAATCTACAGTCTGATCAACATAGGCGTTGAAATTAACTAATTCTCCATCGGCATCCATAAACTGAGAATTATCAGTTTGTGCGGTACCGATGATCTTTCCATTGATCTCTAAAGTCACTGGCACAGGAAAATTACCTTCCAAAATTTGGTCAGCCGTCACTCCTTGGCAGAGATTATCCAGAGATATCTGGAGATGATCATTACATGCCAGAGCGGGAGCCACTGTCGCAGTCCCCTGCGACATACCCATGCTCAGATACATGAATGATAGGATAAAGGTACACATGAGGTACCTCGTGAAATGTGGACACCAGTCCAGGTGTCGAGACAGATTTGTCTTTTTCATAGATTGATTAAAAATGTAAATGTTTCGGTTCATGGTAATTGATTGAATCATATAATAAAGAAGTGAGCTACACTGCCGTCTGGCAGTCATCTCTGCTTCTGATATCCAAGAAATTGATTGATTCGATTGATCTATTAGGAGAAGGCTGATGGCCTTATATAAGCGTACTGTCGCAATAACTGTACCTAAAATAGATCGATTCACTAAAAGGAGAGAACTCAGCTTTCGCTTCATTCAGATACGAAGATCAGGTCTTTTTTATACTGATGCTGGATTTGCTACTGGTAATTTTTAGAATGATTTATACTAATATAAGATAGTTGTAATATGTCTCTTTTGGAGTTAAGGGTATTGAGTTAGGAGATATGAGTTATGAGTGGAGGAGATATGAGTTATGAGTGGAGGAGATATGAGTTATGAGTGGAGGAGTTATGAGTTATGAGTGGAGGAGTTATGAGTTATGAGTGGAGGAGTTATGAGTTATGAGTGGAAGAGTTATGAGTTTGAGGAGATAGGAGTTATGAGATGTGAGTTATGAGTTAGAAGTTATGAGCTGGTTGCGGGGAGCTGAGAGATGTTGGTTTGGAGGCGTTGGAGGTATTTTGATTTTAGGTAATAGTCTTTGACGGGGGTCAGGGTGGCTGGGTCTTGGTCTGCGGAGTATGCTGTCATGATGGGGCGGACCTCGGTCATCAGCTCATCCTGTATGGCCTGTAGCTCCTGGGTGATGGCAGCTGCTTTTTGCGGGTCGTAATCAAACTGGAGCTCCATCAGCTTTTCATTGAGATCCATCATCTCCATCAGGAAGGTCTGTGGGATTTTGGTTTTATTTTCTTCGTTGAGCGCCTCTGTGAGAGTCAGGATGTAGTGGAGTCTTTTGTCTTCGTTCTTTAGGGTGCGGTATGCCTCATTGTTGTAAGAAGAGCTTTGGAGGACTTCGGCCTGCTCTGCCTCAGAGGCTTGCGTGAAATAATCGGGATGATAGCTTCTGCTTTTTTCGAAGAAGCGCTTCTTCAGTTCTGCCTGGTCTGGATAGAAACTGAGCGGTATGTTATAAAAGTCGAAGTAATTCATGTGTTTATTGTTTTCAAGGTGAAATGCCAATCTGCAATCCTACAAATTCATTCATCTCAGTGACACAAGCTTCGTGTACTTAGAATAATCGGGAGATGTCTAATCCGATGGCATAAATCATTAAGATGACAAGAAGAAAAAAGCCTGCCATAGTAGAGACTTCTAATACCTTATCACTTGGCTTCACACCTGTGATCACCTCCCATAATAAAAACATCACATGACCTCCGTCTAATGCTGGAATGGGTAGAAGATTGATAAACGCTAATAGAATGGAAAGCATAGCCGTCATGTCCCAAAACCGCTGCCAGTCCCATGTGGTACCATACATCTTTCCAATACTGATGAAGCTCCCTAATGAATCCTTGGCTTTGATTCGACCTCTAAAGATCTGCCCAAAGGCTTTGATCTGGCTGGTCAAAAAGTCAGTCCCCTTTGTGATACCAGCAGGTATAGCACTTCCAAAGGTGTAGGTCTCCGTGGCGGAGTCAAATAAATCATATGGTGTATAGGCATAGAAGCCTAAGGTACCATCCTCACCCAATTCTGCCTGAAGACTCAAGGTATCTCTGCTATCACGAAGCAAGGTAATCTGGACTTTCTGGCCCTTCAGCTGTTTCGCCTGCTTGGTGTAGATGTGATGAAAGTCAGCGGGACTGCCATTGATGCTGATAAACTCGTCATCAGGCTTAATACCCGCTTTCTCAGCCTGAGAGTCCTTAGACACTTCTTTCACCTTCGTCGGAAATTTATAACCGAAAAGAGGGCGCTTCTGATTGGCCTGGCTGCTGAGGACACCGATGTATTTTTTATCAATGGGTACGTCTATTCGACTACCATCTCTAACCACTGTGGTGGTGGAGGCACTGTTAATAATGATCTCTGAACTGAAGAATCCTGGGCTGAACTTATCAAAATCTTTATCTCCTATGCTCACGATATGGTCTCCATCTCTGAGGCCTAACTCATAGCCCAGACTGTCTACAGCGATGCCGTACTTGACATTCTCGGTGGGAAAGTACTCTTCGCCCCAGTACCAGAGCGACATGGCAAAAAGGAAAAAGCCCAAAATGAAATTAACTGTGACACCTCCGACCATGATGATCAGTCGCTGCCACGCTGGCTTGGACCTGAACTCCCAGTCCTGCGGTGGGCCCTTCATCTGATCCTTGTCAAAACTCTCGTCAATCATCCCCGCTATCTTCACATAGCCACCTAAGGGCAGCCAGCCGATACCATACTCTGTTTCCCCTATCTTGGTCTTCCACAGCGAGAAATAAGGATCAAAAAAAAGATAAAACTTCTCCACTTTTGTATTGAACCATTTCGCTGGGAAAAAATGACCACACTCATGTAGAACAATTAAAATCGACAGACTCAAAATGAACTGCCCTACCATGATTAACGTATCCATACGATCGAATCTATTGTAAACCTAATAACGGTGCTGATTTTTAAATTGTTTCTAATTTTGCCGCAAAGGTAATATTTAAGGCTATTTATGCAGTCAAATCTTCATTTACTAAAGCGTTGCATTGATAATATAGTTCATTTCAAACGTCTATGATGTCGATAATTAAGATATCACAGGAGATAATTAGATTTAGCTATTTGCAGATTGGCATTTGCCTTGAAATTATAACATAGGAAACGTCTATGACATAGATAATTAGGATACCCAAGTGCATGATTGAACTTAATTATTTGCTGATTGGCATTTGCCCTAAAATTTAAAATGAATGTCCCTTAAATTACCACGTATTGAAATTCTGAACCCTCTGTATCTTCCTTAGAAAGGGAGACTTTATATTTTGGCATTGAGAAGCAAAATGTTAATCCAAAATCTCCTCATAAAGTGAGCTAAAGTTCCCCTTTTCAAGGGGAATACAAGGGTTTATACTTACTGGCAATTATGCGGATATTCATAAAATTTAAACATAGGAAACGTCTATGACGTAGATAGGTAAGACACCCAAGTGGATGAGTAAACTTAGTTATATGCTGATCGGCATTTCGCCCTGAAATTTAAACATATGAAACGTCTATGACTTAGATAACTAAGACACCCAAGTGGATGAGTAAACTTAGTTAGTTACAGATTGGCATTTTGCCCTGAAATTTAAACATATAAAACCATGATCCTATTTCACATCACAGATATAGCTGGTGATACGGCCATTCTGAGCGGTGACGAGCTGAGGCACGCCACTAAGGTGCTGAGAGTGCAGCAGGGTGACCACATACAGATGACTGATGGCCATGGTATGAGCTACGAGTGCCAGATCCAGTCCATCAGCAAGCGAGAAGCGGTCCTCCAGATCATGAAAAAAGAAGCAATCACTCAGCGCATCCCTCGTCTACACATCGCGATGGCGCTTACGAAAAATATGAGCCGCTTTGAGTGGTTTCTGGAGAAGGCAGTGGAGATGGGCATCGAGCGGGTCACGCCACTCATCTGCGATCACTCTGAGCGAAAGCACTTCAATGCGGAGCGCTGCCGAAAGAAGGTGATCTCGGCTGCTACCCAGTCTCTAAAGTATCACTTCCCCACGCTGGATGAGCTGAGGCCTTTACAAGAGATTCTGGACGAAGCTACACCCGAAAATACGCTGGTGGCGCACTACCAGCCAGAACAAATTCATCTGGCGGACCAGCTGCATAAAGACGGAAGCTACAACATCTTGATCGGTCCAGAAGGTGACTTTTCCTCCAAGGAGATGAGCCAAATCAAAGAGCTGAAACTCCCCATTGTAGGGCTGAGCCCCTACCGCCTGCGCACGGAGACTGCTGGCATCATGGCCTGCAGCATATTTAATTCTGTGAATCGATCGCTAAAATGAACAGAAACGACACTTTTATACGTTAGTCCCTATGATGAAATACCTAAAATACATACTCTTAGTCACGGTGATGATCGGATCAGCCTTCGCGGCACCTAAGCCGACACTCCAGCTGGCCCTGCTAAAATACAGCGGTGGTGGTGACTGGTACTCTAATCCGACAGCACTGAAGAATCTGGCTTTATTCTGCAATAGCCAGTTTGGCACCAACTTCTCCAATGAATACGAGACCGTAGAGGTCGGCAGTGTCGATATATTCAATTATCCCTTTCTGCACATGACAGGGCACGGTAATGTGGTCTTCTCCGATCGAGATGCTGAAAATCTGCGGCAATATCTGCTAGCTGGTGGCTTCCTGCACATCGATGATAACTATGGCATGGACCCCTACGTCAGGCCAGCTATGAAGAAGGTATTTCCAGAATTAGAATTCGTAGAGCTGCCCTTCTCTCATGAGATCTATCATCAGAAATTCAAATTTGAAAAAGGCCTGCCGAAGATCCATAAGCACGATGAGAAAGCGGCTCAAGGTCTGGGCCTGATCTTCGAAGGCCGATTAATCTGTTACTACTCCTACGAAAGTGATCTGGGAGACGGCTGGGAAGATGAAGAAGTCCATAAAGACCCCCCAGAGATCAGACTCGCAGCACTCCGAATGGGCGCTAATATGTTACAGTATGTTTTTGAATTTTAATTCCTAATCGAAGAGCAAGCTGCCATTCCGCTTGATGTAGCTCTTGATATTGAGCCAGAAAGCCACGACTAAGTAGATGATGATGGGAGAGCCCAGCGTGACGAAGCTGGTGTATATGAAGTAGAGTCTTACCCGTGATGACTGCAGTCCCATCTTGGCACCAAGATAGCTACATACACCAAATGAATACTTTTCTATAATTGATC
Organism: uncultured Saprospiraceae bacterium; assembly: GCA_937929945.1. GTDB lineage: Bacteria > Bacteroidota > Bacteroidia > Chitinophagales > Saprospiraceae > CALFUK01. The sequence continues at coordinate 61,991 of CALFUK010000033.1, read as the reverse complement.
TAAGGGTCCCCATGTCTGATGAAGATAGAGATTTTCATGAAATAGTCAAAACCTTCGTTGCGAAAAGTGCTTATTCCTGTATGGTGTCTTGACTTATGATCGCTGAGCTGAGCTCAGGCAGTAGCATCACATGCGCGTGGGCTTGCAATGTAATTCACTAATGGATGGCTTACCAATCCAGCGGGCGTAGCAATCCCAGTGATGGGGTCTCGCAACTGATGACTGAAGGGGCGCTGAGATCGGTGAGCTCGTTAGAGATCGCTGAGCTGAGCCTTGGCAATAGCTTTACATGCGCGTGGGCTTGCCATGTATTTCACTAATGGATGGCTTTCCAATCCCTAGCGGGCTTAGCAATCCCAGTGATGAGGTCTCGTAACTGATGACTGAAGGGGCGCTGAGATCGGTGAGCTCGTTAGAGATCGCTGAGTTGAACCCAGGCAGTAGCATCACATGCGCGTGGGCATGCCATGTACTTCACTAATGGATGGCTTTCCAATCCCTAGCGGGCTTAGCAATCCCAGTGATGGGGTCTCGTAACTGATGACTAAAGGGGCGCTGAGATCGGTGAGCTCGTTAGAGATCGCTGAGCTGAGCCCAGGCAGTAGCATCACATGCGCGTGGGCTTGCCATGTATTTCACTAGTGGACGGCTTACCAATCCCTAGCGGGCTTAGCAATCCCGGTGATGGGAGGCTGATAAGAACCTTTATGGATTTCTTAGCTACTCTAGGCTTTGAGTATAAGAGATCAAGTGACCATAGGGCTGACATATTGCTGAAGATGAAGATGTCAGGCTCAAGTGCGATCTCGTCGGCTTATGCATACTAATATGAGATGCGCTGAGGCTCTCATGTATACAGAAGAAGCCAAGGACGCCCATGACAATCAGGAAACATAATAAAAAGCTCTCTGAAAAATAGCTTTTCGCTATGGGCGCATTAGCTATAGACACAGAGCTGGGGGAAAAACTGTGTTGTAGTTTTCTTTGCATCGGTTTTCGTTTTGTACGACTTGATTGTTTGGGGTGTTCAGTATAAAACCAATCAAATCTTACGCAATACTAAGAAAATATTATTGAATATCAATGTTATACATATGATTAATTAAAGCAATATGTGTAATACCTACCACCCCTACTGTATGCAACCAAAAACGTAAGATGTCCTCGTTTAAAAAAATTGTGCCTCACTCACAGCACTATTGATATTTGCACTTTGAAAAATTTGAAGCTATTTTAGAAGTCTTACTGGAAAAGAAATGTATATCGTAAAAAGGCGACCTGAATCAGCGTCGTACACGATCAACTCTCCGGTTTAGAGACCTTCAGCTGAAGCAGATGAGGCGGTCTGAAGCCATTGACTTCCAGTACGTACTTTCCCTTCTGGATTTCTACCATATTCTCAAAGCAGCTATAAGGAGAGTAGTCAAACTCTCTTAGGGAGTCCAGTCTCAGCCCTTCTTGCAGCAGCGGACTGATGATGTCGCTTATGGAGTGATTCCAGAATGCCTCTTTCAAACCATGAGTCAACTCTCCATCGGTATAGGTGCTGTCATGCGTTTCTATCTGCACCCCCTGATTGAAGTAGGGGTAGCCGATCTTTTGCTGCCTGTCGTCTATCATGTAGAACGTGGGGTGAAACTCACAGAAGTACAGGTAACCACCAGGCCGCAGCAGCTGCGACACGATGTGAGCCCAAGGCTTCAGATCAGGTAGCCAGCAGGTAGCTCCGTAGGTCACGAAGACGATGTCATAAGTATCAGAGACATGCTGAAGTGTATCCAGTACATTGCAGCAGACGAATTCTGCATTCAGCCCCAGCTGATCATTCATGGCTTTGGCCTGTGCTATGGCAGCATCTGATAGATCGATGCCGGTGACCTGCGCACCCATTCTGGCCAGTGAGAGGCTGTCCTGCCCAAAGTGGCACTGTAGATGGATGATGGACTTGCCCTGCACATCTCCTAAGTGGGCCATCTCAGGCTCAGTGAGCGTATTGCGCCCCTGAAGAAACGATTCATTATTATAAAAATCAGACTGCAGGTGGACTGCAGTGCGGGCATTCCATAGTGTCCGATTCATATCGAAATACGTACTATTCTGGTCTGATGCTGACATGGGGCTTTGATTTAATTATCTTTGTGGCATTACTCATAGAAACTGCACTCGCAGAATAAACTTAGGCAAATGGCAGAAGAAAAGAAAAAGAAAAATCAGATCAACATAGAGCTAAGCGAAGAAGTCTCAGAAGGCGTATACTCCAATCTAGCGATCATCTCCCACTCCAACTCAGAATTCATCGTGGATTTTGTCAGGCTAGTCCCCAATGTCCCAAAGGCAAAAGTGAAGTCCAGAATCATCCTGACTCCCCAACATGCTAAGCGACTGATGGGCGCTCTCAATGATAACATCAAAAAATACGAAGCTCAAAACGGACCGATCCAAGCGCAGAAGCAGCCGAAGCTACCACCGATGAATTTCACGCCTACCGCTCAAGCCTGATCCATGACTCCATTAAAGACCCTGTGCTATAGTCTATTGCTCACTCTGATCTGCATCGGATGCAGTCCAAAAGCGAACAAAGTGATGTCAGATGATCAAGCTACAATGGCCAAAAACATGACTGAAACCAAACAGCTCAGGCACGTCGTCATCTTCAAATTCAAAGAAAGCGCTACTGATGCTGACATCAAAACGGTGGAGCAAGCCTTCAGTAAGCTGCCTGGTCAGATCAAAGAAATCAGTGATTATGAATGGGGCATCAACAACAGCCCCGAGGGACTTGACAAAGGATTTACACATTGCTTTCTAGTGACTTTTGACAGTGAGGCGGATCGCGCTGTGTACCTCCCCCACCCTGCTCATCTGGCATTCGTGGAAGTGCTGAAGCCACATCTGGATGATGTCTTGGTGCTGGACTTTTGGAATTGATCTACAGCGAGCTCTATGTGTAGCTTCACGATATTCATAGCATTGACCAAATCTGATTCAAATGTCCAACTGCCTGATCATAATAGCTTCTTGTCTAATCGCATTTTCGCAGCTGACAGCTCAAAAAAGTCTTATTGGTTTAGATGAAATTCTCTTAGGGGATATATTCGATAACAGCTCTACATTCGATATCAAGATGCTAACAGAACGGGATGATGATGCCGCTGTATTGCGTAGATGGATCTTTGATCAATCAGGAAGACTGAAGACCGAGAGTGACTACAGGTCAGTCGGCTGGAGAGTTTATGTAGGCGATGCAGAAACTCACATACCAAAGATCACACAGGAGGAATTCTCATATTTCTACGATGAAGAAGGGCGCTTAGATCACATCCTAAAAGAGCAACTCATCAATGATGAAAAAATCATCATTCAAATACAATACAATTACCGAGACAATCAGACAGTGATAGAAAGTTGGAGCAGACCAAGTGCATCTGGACATCGATTAAATGATTACCAGCTTATAAAGACATTTGATCAACATCTCATCCAAAGCAAAGTGCTGCGCTACAAGACTCATGATAAAGAATATCCGATCGAATCAATTAACCAATTAATCTACAACTACAGCGCAGAGGGTCAGTTAACATCAAGGCAGCAATACTCTATCATGGGACCAGCACCGATAGACTCTACTGAACTCAAGCTTAGCTCGACCAGAATTTACAGCTATGATCACACAAATAGATTAGAGAAAATGGAAGATATTTCAATTGATGAACATGGTCAACGACATGATAATATAACACACGCATTCAAGTACAAAAACGAGCTCAACAAACCATCTGAAATCAGCCTGCTCTTCTCTGGAGATGATGACCGTCATGATGTCATTTATCAAATGGAGTATGACTCAGATGGATTCATCAGGAGCCTCTCCATAGATGATTCTACCTTTCACTATGAGATTATCAGGAGAAATTGAGAAAAGAGAGACTGGTGAATTTATGTTAAGCTCTGCAGCAGCTCGAAGATGAATGACCGAAACTGCAGCTCAATTAAAAATTTAAAGCTTCATTAGCCCACTGTAACTGACTAAAATAAAGTCCCCGTAGCCTGTGGCGGCACAATACCCAGATGGCGATAGGCTTTTTCGCTCGCGATGCGCCCGCGGGGCGTCCGCTGGATATAGCCCTCCATGATCAGAAAAGGCTCATGTACTTCTTCGATCGTGCCTGACTCTTCTCCCACAGCCGTACCGACATTCTTGATGCCCACGGGTCCACCTTTGAATTTTTCGATGATAGCCTTCAGGATCCGATTGTCCATTTCATCCAGTCCATTCTGATCCACGTGCAGCGCCTCCAGACCATACTCTGCGATGGCTTTATCGATCGTCCCATTCCCTTTGATCTGGGCAAAGTCTCTGACTCGTCTGAGTAGTGCATTGGCAATCCGCGGCGTCCCTCGGCTCCGCCTGGCGATCTCAGTGACTCCATCTGGCTCTATCGGTATTTCTAACAGGCCCGCACTTCGCTTGATGATGGACTTCAGCGTCGGCACATCATAGTAGTTAAGATGACAGGTGATCCCGAATCTCGCTCTGAGCGGGGGCGTCAAGAGTCCCATCCGCGTGGTGGCTCCCACCAGTGTAAAGGGATTAATGGTGATCTGGATGCTGCGTGCATTAGGTCCAGAGTCGATCATGATGTCTATGGTATAGTCCTCCATAGCAGAATACAGGTATTCTTCGACCACGGTATTCAGCCGGTGTATCTCATCGATGAAGAGGACATCGCCCTCTGCCAGATTCGTCAAGAGCCCCGCTAAGTCGCCTGGCTTCTCGATGACGGGTCCCGATGTGATCTTGATGCCCGTCTCTAATTCGTTAGCCACAATGTGCGAGAGTGTGGTCTTACCCAGCCCTGGAGGTCCATGGAGTAGGACATGATCCAAAGCCTCTCCGCGCAGTTTAGCCGCCTGGATAAACACTGTGAGGTTATCCACGATCTGCGGCTGACCACTGAAGTCATCCAGCATCTTCGGTCGCAGAGCACGCTCTACATTTTGCTCTTCTGGTGTCGCGGGTTCGTTCGTGGGATCTAAGTGCGGATTCATAAGATGATTGAGATACAAAAGTAAGAAGTATTATCTATAATCGTCATATGTCCTCCGTATAAGCACGAAAAGGCCACAAAATTGATGGTTTTTTATGCATTCGCGCATGGATAAGGCTATTTATCCTATAATGATGATTTTTGTTTTCATACTTTTGCAGCTCCTTATCAATAACAATAAATAATACATATGAGTGGTACTAAAATAACATTAAACAGAAGAGGAAATCTGACTGTGCCTAAAGACCCGATCATCCCCTTTATCGAAGGTGATGGTATCGGAGCGGATATCTGGGCAGCAGCCCAAAAAGTATTCGATGCAGCAGTCGAAAAAGCATATGACGGAGACCGAAAGATCCATTGGAAAGAAGTATACGCTGGTGAAAAAGCGAACGAAAAATTAGGCGAATGGCTACCTAAGGTCACGACTGATAGCATCGCGGAGCACCTCGTAGCCATCAAAGGGCCACTGACGACACCCGTCGGCGGAGGATTCAGATCACTCAATGTAGCCATCAGACAGATACTAGACCTCTACGCCTGTGTCAGACCTGTAAAATGGTACCGAGGTGTCCCCTCACCAGTCAAGAAGCCAGGACTGGTGGATATGGTGATTTTCAGAGAGAATACAGAGGATATCTACGCTGGTATCGAGTACCTACATGGCACTCCAGAGAATGATAAGGTAAAAGCATTTTTGATCGAAGAGATGGGTGTCACTGGCATCAGATTTCCCGATACGGCATCACTCGGTGTGAAGCCCGTATCCGTAGAAGGTACAGAGAGGCTCGTCAAAGCTGCCATAGAATATGCCATCGCGAATAAGCGTGAGTCTGTAACCTTAGTCCACAAGGGTAACATCATGAAATTCACCGAAGGGAAATTCAAAGAGTGGGGCTACCAGCTGGCCAAGGACCAGTACGGTGCCGAAGACCTGGACGGAGGACCATGGCAGATCATCAAGCACAGCAAGGGTGAAATCATCGTGAAGGATGTGATCGCTGATGCATTCTTACAGCAGATCCTCCTGCGTCCTGCTGAGTATGATGTCATCGCTACGCTTAACCTCAATGGGGACTACGTGTCAGATGCACTAGCTGCTATCGTCGGTGGTATCGGTATCGCTCCCGGAGCGAATATCAACTACAATACAGGTATAGCCGTCTTCGAAGCGACTCACGGTACTGCACCTAAGTATGCTGGCCAAGATAAAGTGAATCCGAGTTCTGTCATTCTCTCAGGTGTGATGATGTTTGACTACATGGGCTGGAAAAAGGTCGGTAAGATCATCGAGAAAGGCCTGAAAGGAGCCATCAAAACCAAGCGAGTGACCTATGATTTTGAGAGATTGATGAAAGATGCCACGAAGCTGAAGTGCTCAGAATTCGGTGACGAGATCATCAAAAATATGTAAGATAATCTTTACCCTTTTTTAAAACATCATCCTAACCAGATGAAACTTTGGAGCCAACTGCTTATTTGCAGTTGGCTTTTTTTGTGATGTGATATAGGGTATGCCTCTTATTGACTGGTATCTTGAGTCCCCACTGTGAAAGTAATGTGCACATACCTATGTATGACTCACTATATCAGAGGACATCAACTCACCAGGGATGTACGGTCATACCAAACTAAAATCAATAGAATACTGTATCTTAGAATTACGGTCGGTCAACGTCTCCCTGAGCTGGGCCATACACCTACCCTTTAGTAGAAGAGTGATGTAACGTGGGGGCATTGTTCAACTAAAGTGTATGCACCATAAGGCATGACTTTATATTTAAGCTATCGGTTTATGTATACATTCCTTTGAGGTATCGGTAACTAAATGAAGACAATGTAATTTTCAAACAGACAGAAAATGAAATTAAATACACTTCTTAGTTTTTACATCTTGATTGTATTGACTTCATGCAACGGACAAAATTCCACTAACAATGCAAACCACAATTCTATAGTTGTTTTATGCGACACGGTTTCAGAACTCAGTAATAGTATTTGGATTGTTTTTCAAGCTGCAAACGGTGACTACTGGTATGGTAGTGACACAGATGGTGTATTTTGTTATGACGGAAAGACAATTACTAATTTTTCAACAAAGGATGGATTAAGCAGCAATCGCATCAGAGACATTCAAGAGGACAAACAAGGAAATATTTACATTTCAAATATGGAAGGTATAAATAAGTATGATGGACATACTTTTTCGACGTTGACCGCCATTCCAAGCAAATCTTCAAGTGATAATTGGAAACTCCAAACTGATGATTTATGGTTTGGTATTCTTGGAAAAAATGGAGATAAAGGACCTTATCGGTATGACGGAAAAAACCTTTATCAGCTTAAATTCCCCAAACACTATATGGCTGACGAGTATTTCGCAAGATTTCCAAATAAATCCTGGAGTCCATATGATGTATATTATATTTACAAAGACAGTAAAGGAAAAATGTGGTTTGGTACATCAAACTTTGGCGTCTGCCGCTATGATGGAAATTCACTTAGTTGGCTATTTGAAGACCACTTGACAAATACGCCAGAAGGGGGCTCGTTTGGTATTCGCTCCATTCTGGAAGACGAAAAAGGTAAATTCTGGTTCTGTAATACCCGCTATAGATTCAACATTTCTCCTGACAGTATAAAAGAAAATGGAAGTGTTTTAGTCAAATACGAAAGAGAAAATGGCATTGATGATATTAAATCCGCAGACGGAAAAGATTATATTTATTTCATGTCTGCTATAAAAGATAAGGAGGGTGATATTTGGATGGCAACATACAATCGAGGAGTATGGAGATATGATGGAAATGAGTCTACTCATTATCCAATAAAAGATAATGGTCAAGACATCTCACTGTTCTCTATTTACAAGGACAAACAAGACCAAATTTGGCTTGGCACACATGAAACGGGAGTATATAAATTCAATGGTGAAACATTTGAAAGATTTACGCCATGATGAATAAAAGAAGAGCAACCGATAATACTAGATAGGACGGAAGCATTTCAATAACTGTGTCAATTGCTTAAATTCTAATAGCCACTACTTCACCTGACAGTTAGCATAAAACATACGCTTTACTTTGCGCATGATGTGTAATAGCCACTACTTCATCTGACAGTTAGCATAAACCATACACTTTAATTTGGGTCTGATGTTGACTGTAAGTTATGAATATTTACGTCCGCTCCAGTATTTGAAAACCCCTCCCCTTCGGTTGGGAGGGGATTTTCAAATAGCTCCGCTATTTTTCCTCCTTTTGCCAAGAAAAAAATGATGTTGCTGATCGTGTGCTAAGTATTGACTCTGCACCGTAGTTTACTGAGGTGATTTACCATAGCAGTGTGCTTTCACTGCATTCGCTTCACCTCCTGCGATCTTATTTGATCCATTGTTTCCTGAGCAGCCAGTTCTGAAGTACTATAATTCACCAAGACTTAAGCTTCTTCTTCAGCAAGCTCGATGAATATTGATCCACCACTATCTCTTCCACCTCCAGTAACCACTGCTACTTAACCGTTGAATTGATTATTCTGTTTTGATCAATTTAATTAACGATTAAATACCTAAGGCCTGTCCGCCACCTATTTGGATTGTCTCTGCAGTTATGAATGATGCTTCTCCACTGACTAAGAAAGCAACAACACCTGCTACATCTTCTGGCTTCCCTAATCTGCCTAACATGATATTATTAGCCCAAGACTTGAATACTTCTGGCTTAGTCGATTTGATACCAATATGAAAATCAGTATCAATGGTTCCAGGAGATACAGCATTAACTCGAATGCCATACTCTGCCAAATCTTTTGCTAATGCTCTTGTAATGGTATGGACTCCAGCTTTGGATGTGCCATACATGCCAGCACCAGGTCCTCCCGCATTCCATGCGGCATTAGATGTGAAATTGATGATGGTCGGGTGAGTCCCTTTCTTGAGATACGGAATAGCTGCTCTAGATGCAAAGAATACGGAATCTAGATTAAGTGCTAAGACGGATCTGTAAAACTCAGTCGTCATTTCCTCAAATCTTGATCTACCACCCAGTCCACCAGCATTATTCACGAGCGCATCTATCTTACCATATTTTTCACCAATGGCTTTGATATGTTTGCTGACTTCAGCTTCATCAGTGACATCAAATCCGTGATACTCTGCAGTGCTGCCCTGGTCGGTTAATTGCTGTAGAGCATCAGCCCCTTTTTCATCATTTCTCCCATTTAGAATGACCGTGCATCCATGCTTACCTAGTTGTTTTGCAACTTCTAATCCGATACCACCGGTTGCACCAGTTACAATTGCTACTTTTCCTTCTAAATTCATATTTCTAAATTTTGTATTTCTTTTCTTTAAGGTTCAAAGTTAAATATTTACACTTCTGTATCAGTTTCTATTCAAAATATTGGTTGTACTTTTTCAACTTTTGGTATAAGTCCCCATACTGCAAGTAAGGCAATGACGGTCAGCGCTGCTCCCACATAAAATGCTGGGGTGTAATTGTCTCCTGCCGTGAGTATAGGCACCAAGACTGTCAGGCCAAATGCGCCCAACTTAGCTGCCATACCAGCGATACCTGATAAGGTACCTACGGAATCCTTACCGAATAAATCACTCGGAAGTGTTTGTACATTGCCGATAGCAGTCTGAAAGCCAAACAAGATGACAGCCATAATAATCACAGCAGTCGTAGGTGATCCAGGATTCATCAATAGAAAGAAGGAAGGAAACATGATCAAACACCCAAGGGTGATGACCCACTTACGCGTCTTATTGACGTCCCATCCAGCCTTGATTCTATTTTGTGCTAGTAAGCCTCCAAACCATGCACCAAACATGGCTCCGACGTAGGGCACCCATCCGTAGATGCCAATGGTTTTCACATCCATGCCATACACGCCATTGAGATAAATGGGAATCCATACTATGAATAACCACCATATAGGATCGATGGCCGCTGAAGCTAAGATGACACCCCAGCTCTCTTTGTGAGCCATTAATTGCACTGTCGTGGGATTATACTCGTCCTCATTAGATTCATCTTCATTTTTGGAGATTTGTCCACTGAGGATGTACTGGCGTTCTGCTTCAGTAATGTTAGGGTGATATTGGGGTGGTGCTTTGACGATCAAAAACCAAGGGATCAACCATAGGAGACCTATAAGACCGACCACAATAAATATCACTGGCCAACTAAAATAAATTGTCATGAATGCAATAGCTGGAATGGCTATGATGCCACCGATCGCTGCTCCCGAGTTGAACAGCCCCTGTGCAAATGCTCGTTCATGAGTCGGAAACCACTCGGCATTTCCTTTAGCTGCCCCTGGCCAGTTACCAGCTTCGGCGACACCAAGGATAGATCTAAAAATGGCAAATGACCAAGCGCCGCTGGCAAAGGCATGAAGTGCGGTCGCAATAGACCATACGCCTATAGATAAGGCAAAGCCTAATCTGGTCCCTATCCAGTCAAATATTTTTCCGAACAAAGCTTGCCCCATCGCATAGAAAAAAATAAAGCTTCCGGTGATCCATCCATAGATCGCTTTTCTGCCGTCACTATCTTCATCTGGATATAGGTCTGCTGCTATATCAGGCCACAATACGCCTAGGGCTTGGCGATCAATGTAATTAATCATAGTGGCTAATCCAATTAGGCCAATGACCCACCATCTTAATCCACCAACTTTCTTTGCAGTTACTTTGGCCATGATTTTAAATCTAATTGCTCATGACCTAAAAAGTCTTCTCTGGCAGGACTGAATACATCGATCAAAATGCCTGGCTCTTTACACACACATCCATGCATGACGTGTGGAGGGATATAGTAAGAATCTCCTTTTTTTATCATTCGAATATCGTCACCAATCGTCATTTCAAATGCGCCACTTTCTACGTAGGTCACTTGCGAGTGATAATGTTTGTGGAGCTGGCCGACTGCACCTACTTCGAATTTGGCTTTGACCAGCATGATCTTATCATCATAGCCCATGATTTGCCTGGTGATGCCTCCACCTACGTCTTCCCACTCTGTGTCAGCGTTTATCCAATATTCTTTTGTTGGCTTTATGTTTTCGTGTAAACTCATATAATCTATTTCAGTTTTTATATATAATAGTTCATTATTTAGGATTGGAGCTTTCGCCTACCGATGCGTCTTTAAACCATACTTCAGCGTAGCTACCATTAGCGTACTGTTTTGCAATATCACCTTCGTAGGTTTCTGCACCAGCACACCAGACCATATTTGACTCTGGACTTTTACCGTTGGTCTGATTGTAGGCACCTTGTTTAAAATAATTTAATTCTCCCGCGTAAGCTTGGGGGCGTTCGACACCATCCTGACCTATTGGTACGAATAAGTTTTTGGTTTGCTCAGGCAGATCTTCTTTAGAAGTATATTCTGATTGTATTAAATTCTTTGTGAACGTCCTGGTCGGATGACCTTCGCTTTTGAAAGTGAGATACATGATGCCTTCATGCACATTGATTTCATAATAGAATTCCTCTCCCAGTTCTATGCCGTCCGATGGCTCAGGCGGAAAATCTGCTGGCTCTGTACCGACAACTGAAAAATCGTGACCCCATACTGGATAAGAATAATCCCATCTACCTGAATTGTCATCGCCTGCAGTATTGATCTCATAGTTCCAAAAGACTGAACCCTTGGTATGACCTGGGAATTTCTTGTAGAATATTTTGCAAGGCTCATTCTCATGGCCCTCGCCGCTGTGGATTTGGCCGATGACGACGGAATAAGAAGCGGCGACTCTGGCATCACCAGAAGTTGATACATGCATCACTTTGCAGTCAGCAGTCAGCTTACCGCCTTCTTCTGGCGTCCACTCTCTTTTTTCGTGTAGCTCTGTGCGGGTATTGCTTGAGTTCTTGGAAGTGACTCCAGCATTAGGTGTCTTATAGACGACCCAGCGCATCGTGCCATCGATCACAGTATAGAAAAAGTCTGGATCCTGGAAGTCTACTAATTCATCAACTGATGCACCATCACCCATCAGCATTTTAAATTTATCCATGAATGGTATGACCTCACTGGGGTAGACTATTTTCGCACTTAAGCCATCATTAGCAGAGAAGTAGCCTTCGTTAGATATGGCTTCATCAGATATCACTACACTTGCCTGCTTAAACCAGACTTCCGCATAGTTACCATCAGCATATTGTTTTTTGAGATCTCCACCATGCGTCTCAGCACCAGCGCACCATACTCTATTCACGATCGGGTCTTTACCATTAGTCTGATTGTAGGATCCCTGCTTAAAGAATAGTCCTTCCTCTGCATAAGCATTGGCACGCTCTACACCATCCTGGCCTATGGGTACGAATAAGTCTTTGACCTGCTGCGGCATATCTGCTTTGGTCGCATATTCGGACTGGATGAGATTTTTTGTGAATGACTTGGTCTCGTGTCCTTCGCTTGTGAAATTCACAGTCATGATACCATCCTTTACTTCTACTTCATAACTAAAGGCTTCTCCTAAAGCGATACCATCCTTGGGTTCTGCAGGGAATACATTTTTATCAGTACTGACTTCGGAAAAGTCATAGCCCCATACAGGGTAAGAATAATCCCATCTTCCAGAATTATCATCACCCGCAGTATTAATCTCGTAGTTCCAAAAGACAGAACCTTTAGAATGCCCTGGAAATTTTTTGTAAAATATTTTCAGCGGTTCATTTTCGTGACCGTCTGCACTATGTATCTGACCTACCACGACAGAATAAGATGCAGCTACCCGTGGATCACCAGTAGGAGACACATTCATGACCTTGCATGTCGCTGATAGCTTTCCACCTGCCATAGGTGACCATTTCTTGGTTTGAGCTAATTCGGTCCTGGTATTATTAGATGTGCCATGCGTATTGCCAGCATTGGGTGTTTTATAGACGACCCAGTCTTGTCCATCCTCATTGGTGGTGTAAAAGAAGTCTTTGTTTTCAAAATTTTCTGGTATGCCCGCATTCGTTCCATCGCCTAAAATGAGTTTGAACTCTTTTAATAGGGGCATGATTGCGCTGGCATAAGTGGTAGCGCCATCAGTCGGTACATTTATTTTATCCGGCTTGGTAGAGCAGGCACATATGATTACAAGAATCACAAGTATAGAGAGTAAACTATTAGTTTTTCTTTTCATTGATTCAAATGTTGAGCGAATCTAAAATGGCGACAATCCCAGTATAAGAAATGACAGTGGCAAAAATCAAAGCTGTTATCATACCGGTATTAAGAAATAAAGAAGCTTTATGTTTTCCCATCAGCTTGGGCCTATTGACCAATATAATGATTGAGATAATAACTAAAGGCAAAACGAATACATTAAAAACTTGAGTCAAAATTTGAGCATTAATAGGATTGGCTCCGAAGATAGGGACAGTAAGACCTATCAAGCACGCGACACCAGTAATGATCTTAAACTGCTTTGATTGTAAATCAAGGTCTCCAGATTGATAATCAGCAATTAAGATCGGTGTTATCAGCAAGATAGGGAAAACCGAAGATAGACCAGCACCCAATATACCGAATAAGAATACCGTGACAGCAAAATTCCCCAGAATCGGTTGTAATGTACTGACCATATCAAATACCTTGGTTATCGTTTGGCCTGTACCATGAAGTGAGCCAGCTGCAATTGCCATGATAGAACCACTGATAACAAAAATGAGCACAGCTGCTATTTTTGCATCTCTACTTTGATCAGAGAGATTATCGACATTCCAATTTTTACCTTTGACAAAAAGCGATCTGGATAAGAAAGTGGCAGCTGCCATTGTTGTCCCGACGAATGCTGCAACCAGCATTTTGCCTCCTGCTACTTGTGGAATTGTTGGGACTAAACCACTGGCGATCTCTCTCGGACTGGGGACTACAAAGAATAATGAGAGCACAAAAGAAATAGCCATAATAGAAACAAAGAATATTAATACTTTCTCCAGTATGCTATATTTCCCTTGCCATAGTATGAAGTACATGATTGCTAAAATCACAATGGCGATCAGCAGAACTGTCATGTATTTATATGGCACGAGTGCCGGAAAGAATAGTGAGAGCGCTTCAAACATGGCATTAGCTGAGATTCCTAAAATGCCGATCAAAGAATTCCACTGACCAATGGTGATACCTATAATGATGAGGATAGCAATTAAATTACCTCCGGTGATATTCTTTCTTATACCAAATAGAGCTGTCTGTCCTGTCACTAAGGTATATCTGCCATAAGCTTCCATGAGTACCCAAGAGAATAGACAACTTAGTATTAAGACCCACAATAGTTTCATCCCATGATTATTGCCTGCTACGACCATAGAGGTCACGCTACCTGTACCGATGGTATAGCCGATCGCCATGAAGGCTGGGCCCAGTGCAATCAGAAAATTGCCTATTTTATTTTTCTCTTTTGTTATCGTAGACATTCTTCTGGTTTGCCTTATAAAGTGTAGGAGAAGACCATGTGGCTTCTCCTACTAAAGCATGAAAAAACTATCTAATTTTTTATTATTGATTAGTACCCTTCATTTTGTGTAATGACGCCAGAGCTTGCTAACACTTCAGAAATAGGCACTGGAAACAGGTGATACTGACTTCCGATTGACTCTCCCATCTCAGCATTGACTGTACCTGTTCTGACCAGATCAAACCATCTCTGACCTTCAAAAGCTAACTCAAGTCTTCTTTCGTCCTGGATAGCCTGTCTTACCAATGCTTGTGAATTTAACACTGCAGGATCTAAAGGAGCTAATCCAGCTCTGGTCCTGATAGGGTCTAATAGACTAAGTACTTCATCAGGAGATGCACCATTTTCATTACGAGCCTCTGCATGTAAGAGTATGACATCTGCTAATCTCAATTCGATCCAATCATGATCAGGACCTCCAGTTTGTGGAAATTTTGGTGAAGCCATCGTCTCAGTATTGATGGTGACATCTCTTCTTAAATCTCCCTCGCTCGCATCAAAAGCAGCAACTAAGTCTGGATCCAATGGCATGAGTGACTTAGTATCAAGTCCACCTGACCATGACCAAAACTCGGTAAAGCCATATTCATCTGAAATAGAACTTGATATTTGAGTGGCATAAATGATTTCCGAATTTAGATCATTAGCTTCTCCAAAAATATCAGCGAAATTTTCTTGCAAGCTAATTCCAGCAGCGCCTGCTCCATTGACAACTGCAGCGAGCTGTGACTCAGCACTTCCAAAATCACCTAACTGCGCGTACACTTTACCCAGCATACCTTGAGCAGCATGTTTAGATGCTCTTCCACCTACGATCTCAGTGCCTAGTGCAGCTATGGCCGCCTCCAGATCTGGAATGATCACTGTGCTATATACACTTGAAGCGGATTGTCTCGCTAAGATAGAATCATCAGATACACTTGGTGAAGCTGATAAATTCACCGGCACATCACCGAATACTCTAACTAACTTAAAATATGACAGAGCCCGTAAAAATCTTGCTTCTCCAACTTCGGTAGCATCCGTAGAATTATCAATCACATTGTTAGCACTTAATATGGACTTGTATAAACCCGAGTAAAACGGACCGAAAAATTGGTCTTCCATATCCACCAAATCACCATTGTATCTATCAAATGACGGATATGGCTCTTCCTCCATCCGTGCATTATCCGCACGAAAATCTCCCATGACTGCCATAGGTGTCGCTCCTGAATGCTGATAAAAATATGCCGCATTGAGTACACCTGCATAGCTGGTTAAAGAATTTGAGCTTGCAATGTTTGGCGGAAATTGGTCCAAGTCATTTTCGCATGCTGTGATCAGCACAAATGACAGCAGTATTATATATAAATTTTTCATTGTTTTAGTTTTTAGAATTTAACATTTACTCCAGCAGTAAAGCTTCTGACCACTGGGCTTGCGCCTACTTGTACACCATATGTGGTTGGGCCTAGGTAGCCACCATTAGTTATCTCTACACCTTCTGGATTATAAGAGGTGTAATCTGATCCCATCAAGTATAATAAGTTAGTCGCTGCTGCATATACTCTGGCAGAGCCTAAGCCTATTTTATTAGTCATGTCAGAATTAAGCGTGTAGCCTATAGTGAGATTTCTTAAAGCAATGTACGAGGCATCCTGGATGCCATAATCAGTCTGCCTTCTGTTGCCGATGTAGTGCTCTCCGTTGTGATCTGCAAGACCATCTCCATCCTCATCAAAGCTGTCTACTAGCCTACCACTCCACTCAGAGCCATAATACAGGGGATCAATGTTGTATACTTCTCCACCTTGTGATCCTTGGAACTGGAACGATATATCGACATCACTTATGGCAAGTTGACTATTAATGCCCCAATAAAAATCTGGTGTATTTTGACCTATTTTCACTAAGTCTCCACCTTCTTCCACTGTCTTAGTTCTGTCGATGACACCATCACCATTTTGATCAATGACGTATGATTCTCCAGTACGATTGTTAGGGTGTCTTGTACCATCTTCTAAGTATCGCATTTCTACTGATCCGCTGGTTTCTAATCCCCACATTTCACCAATCTCGCCACCGACATAGTTTCTAAAAATGGGACCTCTTCCACTCTGTCCGTACTGAGCTTGAGGCAATTCGTCCAGTCCACCTAAATCGGTAATTTCTGTATTGACTGTCGATAGGTTAGCACTGACATTCCATCTGAGCTTGCTGTTATTAATCACTGCAGCACCTACTTCCAGCTCTAATCCAGAACTTCTTACGTCTCCAGAATTAAGCACGATTGAGGTAGTACCCAGTACTTCAGATACACTTTGATTAATCAAAATATCTTCGATATCTGAGGTGTAGTAATCTACGCCTACAGTAAATCGATTGCCCAAGAACCCTAAATTGATTCCAAAGTTAGTCTCTGTATTGGTCTGCCAAGTCAGATCTGGATTCGCTATATCTGAAGGAATCAAAAATCCATTTCCAAATATGGTAGCTTGTGGGTTTAGCAAACTCAAGGAGCCGTAAGATCCTAAGAAAGAAGTGGTACCTAGTGAACCTCTACTAAATCTCAGCTTTAAATCAGTAAGAAAGTTAGAATTCCAAAATGATTCATTATGCACATTCCATCCTAAGGAAAAAGCTGGGAAGATTTCATATCTATTATTTTCTCCGAATCGTGAATCACCATCTCTTCTGACAGAGACTGAGGCTAAATAACGATTATCAAACGCATAGTTAATTCTTCCAAAAACACTTCTTCTGGATACTGTCTCATCTCTTTCTGAGACTGCTATATCTGCTGGATCTAATAAAGCATAATTCAGTGGTTGGCCGAATGGTACATTGGACCCGTTCAAACTAAGTCCTTTGATGTAGAAATTTTGAAATTCTATTCCTGCTACGGCGCCAATGTCATGTCTGCCTATTAGTTTGCTATAGTTCAAAGTCGTTTCACTTAACACGGATGATCTTTTCACATTCGCAGTATTCAGTCGAGTTTGGTTAGTCCGTGCTCTAGAATCAAATTCAAGCGTTCTTGAGAAAAAGTCTTCCGTATCTCTCATATCTCCACCCAGTACGGTTTTGATATTTAGACCCTCAATAAGCTCGTATTGTAAGTATGAACTGAGGTTACCAAATACTGTTTTTTGATATCGATCAGTGTTATCAAGCTTAGTCGCAGGACCTGCATCTCCAGAACCTCCTATTCCATTATTGGCTCTTCCATAGTGCCAGTCATTAGCCTGGTCTCCAGGTTGTAAGTCCTGAATGCTATTGATAAATGGAGCGTCACCGCCTCTGTAACCATTGTCAAATGGGGAGAGTCCCAAAGCTTGTGCTTGCTGATCTAATTGCTGTACAAATGCAATCGAAGCTTCTGTATGATATACTGGGTGAACACTGTATGCTCTTGAAAGGTCTCTTAAGTCATGACCTACGATATCTCTATCTCCTAAGAATCCATTTAAATTTAAGCCGGCCTTGAAGCGTTTGCCTAATTTCGCATCGACATTCATACGAGCATTGTATCTTTCAAAGCCTTGAGTAATGACAATACCCTCTGCATTAAGATAGCCTACTGACGCAAAGTAATTGATGTCGTCCGTACCACCGCTGATGCTGAAGTCATGATTCGTGCTAGTACCACTTCTATAGAGCCAATCTTCTACACTCAATACATCTGGCGAATTCTCATAAGCATTCAATCTAAATTCTACAAAATCAGGGTCGACTTGGGATAGGTCCCAATTTCCAGCGGCTATTTCTTCTCTGGCGAATGCAGCCCATTCTGGACCAGTCTTTAATATATTAGCTCGATATTTACTTGAAGTGCTGACATATGAATTATAGCTGATGGTAGGCTTTCCCGTCTTACCTTTTTTAGTGGTGACTAAGATGACACCATTAGCACCTCTTGAACCATATATAGCAGCAGAGGCAGCATCTTTTAATACCTCCATGCTTTCTATGTCGTTAGGATTTACAGTGGCTAAACTTCCAGATATCGGGTAGCCGTCAACAACGATCAATGGATTAGAATCACCCGAAATAGATGATGCTGCACGTATTTGAATCTTAGGATCTGCGCCAGGTGCGCCATCTTGATTTTGAATTAAGACACCTGCCAGTTTTCCTCCTAAAGCTTCATCCACTCGACTCGACTGAATGGCTGCGACCTCTGAACCACCTACTTGAGAGATGGCACCAGTATTGTGTGATCTTTTACGTGTACCATATCCAACGATTAAGACCTCTTCAAGTGCAGCAGCATCTTGAACTAATGTAATACTAATATTGGGATCTGAACCAACTACCATTTCTCGAGTCGTATAGCCAATATAACTGACTGATAAGACATCACCTTCTTGAGCATCAATTGAGAATCTACCGTCTATATCTGTGATGGTTCCTACATTGGTACCATCTACCATGACATTAGCACCAATTAATGCTTCTCCGTTTTCATCTGTTAGTTGTCCTGTCACTTGTGCTTGTGTATATGCTATACCAAACAACATGAGGCACAGCATAAAGCTGGCTTTGTAAAGCCAGAGTTTAATAGGTTTCTTCATAATTGTAGATTTTTTCATGTATTTATTTCTGAATAGATAATTTTGTATTTATTAAAAGATTATTGATTATTTATTGCTGAATTCTATGACATCTTTGAGGTGCAATTCCATCGCTTCGATGGCTCCATCAGGATTTTTTTCGGAGATCATCTCCAGAATATGGCGATGCTCATCAATGGTTTTTTTATTGGTATTCTCATTACAGACTTTTAAGTTGGTAAAACTCTTAAGTATGTCGGGCGTAATGATCATCATCAGTGATCGGAGCACTGTATTCTTAGAAGCTTCAGAAATTTTCAAGTGAAATAATAAGTCTTCTTCTATAGCGAAACCATCGTTCAGTAGTATGCCTTCGTAGTGATTCAAAGCAATGTTCATCTTTATCAGGTCATCATTGCTTCTGTTAATCGCGGCTAATCTTGCAGCTTCTTTCTCCAACAGAATTCGAGTATCTACCAGAGACTTGAAGTCAGTCTTTTCAATTCTTAAGATGTCAGTGATCAATCCCTCAATCGCAACGATACCGATCCCAGTTACTGTCGTACCGCTTTGTGGCTGTACTTTGACGATACCATAGATCTGTAGCTTGTTGATGGCTTCTCTGACTTGATTGCGGCTGACACCAAAATGCTCGGCCAGCTTTCTTTCGGGAGGGAGCTTTTCTCCCGGTTTGATCTTCCCAGAACTGATGAGATCTCTGATTTGAGAGATGATTAAGTCAACTGGATTTTCTACTTCTATTCTGCTTAGATTTTCTAACATAGACTTATTCCTTCATGCATAATTTTGGGCAACCAATAATTGAACGCCCAATTATTGGTTGACCAAATATATCATAATATTTGAAAAACTGATCAATTCTGGCCAATTCATATCGCTTTACACCTGACTTCTGATCATAGTAAGGCCGTTTTTTACCCGAAAAGTCAACTGGCATGGTGTCTACCTCTACTGTGGTCGATGCGCAGAGTACGTTCTGGACGGCTTAGTAATCCCTTCATCTCTTGGCAAAACTGTCCATAGCTGTATCCCCGCGGATAGCTGGGTCGATATTCATCAGAAAGAAGCTCACGGGTGAGGTCGACACTGCTGAGTTGCTAGCAGATATCTGGCAGTCTCTGGGTCGGATCAGCTTTAGCATCGCTCTGCCGTATGTGATGATTATTGCGGATCAGCTGGATGGTTCGTTGGTCTAACTCTTGATCCATGTCCAGCTGTACACTTTTCATTTTGCGAGCACAGACCCTCATGGTAGTTCTGCCAATCTTAAAAAAGTACCCCATTATTTCGGACAAATTTTCATTGTGGGCATAAGCTTCCACAGCTCACAGAGTACGCACAGACTTCGAAGATGAAATCCTTAAAGATCGGCATCAATATTTGATTTATCAATCATTAAACAGTGCAGCTCATGCAAGTAAAGTGAACGTAGTTGGAAATTTAGAAGGTGCATTAATCCTGGCTAAACAAAAAGGGCTGCTAATGGAAATACCTTACTATGGTGGGACAAGTGCAAGAATGCGCTAACCAAAAAATGACACTCGAAACCACTTAGCAAAAAAATTAGCCAGCACCTTCCAGTGCTGACTAAGCTGCGTGTCTTACCTTAGAATTAGATTCTAAGATTAAATCCTGATGGCATCTCCATTAAAGAGTGGAATGGTCATAGAGAAATTTTCAGTATACATTAACTTCTGCTCCTCTAATATACCGATGGCTATCTCTTCGCCCATCAGGAGTGACTCATAGTAATCCGTAAAGTAGTGGACACCAGCCCAATTACGACCAATGGAAATATTGGACGCTAATTTATTCAGCTCCCCTTCTACCGTGAGATATGCCGGATTACAGGCTTGATCCATGACGGGTATTGCTTGGAGCTTGGTGCCTTCCTC
The DNA here is from genome assembly GCA_937929945.1 of uncultured Saprospiraceae bacterium. GTDB lineage: Bacteria > Bacteroidota > Bacteroidia > Chitinophagales > Saprospiraceae > CALFUK01. The sequence continues at coordinate 41,027 of CALFUK010000033.1, read as the reverse complement.
TGTGGATACATAAGCGTACTGAGCTGGCTTGAATCCAGCTGGTCTTTTGTCTTTCGGCAATGCTGCTACGTCCTTCTCAGGGACCACCGAGAGAATATGCTGATGATCAAAGAACGCTTTCAAAATGGTGACACAGGCCCCAGCGACAGTGGCATGTCCAGCCCCATATGCAGGGTGCATGGGTGAGCCCTCGCAGAAAGCCATCGGCAGCAGCTCTGTCTTTTCTCCCAGCTTGGAGTTATGATCTCGTACTTTGGACAGAAGGCTTTTGCTTCCTTTTTCCAGTTCATCACGCATGGCTTTTAATTCTGGCGCCATATGAGAGAGCATATCAGCTCTATGTATGCGCGCTGCCAGAACTTCTGGCCTGCATCTGCGATGTACATTATACTTCTGAAATCTGACAGCCTTCAGTGCTCTGGTCGCCACCTCAGTCACCAGGGACAGAATGTGTGGACCACCAAAGTGGGCAAAGCCCTGCTGATGATCCCTGTCATCTGGCTCTTGGAAGGGGATGCCAGCGTCAAATTTGACTCCATTCCCCAGCATGATCAAGCAGGCATTGAGGTAGGCTTCATACAGCGCATCATAATGGACGTAAGTAGCCAGATCTCTGGGCGTATGGATGAATCTCCGTGAGATTTGACCTTTTTTTGGTTTTACATATATTTCCTCCCCTCGAAGATCCGCCCCATTCTGCACGTCATACCACTCATCCCACTCTGTCATGTAATCTATGCCTGGCTCAGCTATACGCACTCGCTGATCTATGGATATAGCTCCATAGGAGATCAGGCCATCTGCGGGACTTCTTTCTTCATCTCTTGCATTAATACCTTGATTCCCAATCAATAAAAACTGTGATAGATAAGGACCAATATCATCCCCCTTGGTGATGCCTCTGAATGCTGAGGCAGTGGTCTGTGTGCTGGCTCTTCTGCGTGCTGCTTGTGCCGCACTAAGTTGCAGTTGGGCCTGTGGATCAAACCAGCTCAGCTTACTAAGCTGATCTGTACATGCCTTCACCTGCTTCACATCTTCTGCAGCCGTACAGATCACATCTAAGTTCTTCTTAGTGCTGCCTGTGGACATGGCATGGAATGGGACGTCTCTAAGCAGAGCCTGAGCATACACTTCGGCTATCTCAGCCGTGAGCTCCTCGCTGCCCAAGGTAGGTGCGGGTGGCATGGTGACGGCCTGAGCGTCAGGACCTTCGAGATCACACGACAGACCCGCACTCTGACTTTCCCAGGCCCTGGCCTTGACCTGAAAATCTTGGTGTTCTCCCTTTTCTTTCTGTTTTGTTCTTTCCCGCTTGGTTATTTTCTTAATCTTTTCGGATTTCCAGAACCCCTCCTCTAAGACGCATGGCGAGGTGGATGCGACATTATCGACTTGCCCCAGGGGCGTATCTCTGAAGTCTCGTGGATCACCGCTGTCTATGCCCTTGATAAAGTAAGACATGTGCTCGGGATTCTCCAGCAGTCCAGTGCTGTAATTATGGGGCAGGCCCTTCGTGAAGCTCACCAAATAGGAGGGCTGACCTTTTATATTCAGCGCATTCTTTTTATGATTTTTAATATCCTCCGAGTGTTTGTCAAAATGATCATGGGCGTGGCATTTGCTGATCTCCTTTGTATGCCTGAAGCGGTGTTCGTCAGCATTGCTGTAGTGTCTGGGATGAGGTCGTTCTGAAGCTAAGCGAGCTGCTTCTTGCCTTTTTTCCAAGGCTAATTGCTTTCTAAATTTCATAAGTGGTGGTTGTTTGAATTATAAAATAATGGGGAATGGCATCTAATAACTCTTGACCTACAGTGTCTCCACGGAGTAAAAAGTGACCCATGATTATAAAAAAACAAGCTTCCGAATAGATAAAATACCTAAAAAGGGGGATGCTTCATCCAGACTTGGCGAAGCAAATACATGCAGTAGTAGGTACTGACCGCATCAGTTGATGATTCAGGTAGTTATCTCTTTCTCCAAGTAGAACCACACCTTCATGTATTGTGCATCCTTTTCGATTTTGACCAATCTAAATCCATCTAATCCATGGCCCGTCAGCAGGGCCTCATTGGCCTCTGGATCAAATACATAATTCTTCATTTCTGCTTCGATGATCCGGTATTCATATTTTCTCATATGACTTCGATTTGATGCAAGAATACATAAGAATCAGCTATCTGTACACATATATCCTATCCGATCGAGAAAGCACTCCATCAGTCATGTGCAATGTGTATATTCCTGATGGTAAGTCTGGGATCGGAATCCGCAGCACGGCATCAGACTCAGAGACAATGTAGCGGCCTGATCTTCTTTGTTTTCCATCGACTGAGAACAGGCTAAAAGTGATTTCTCCCGAAGATTCTTCTACTGCTACGGTGATCTCAGAAGTCTGTACAGGGTTAGGGTATACTGAGGCATCGAGCGTGTTCTCAGGAAGCTGACAGGCTTTAGTTACAGCCTTGATGAGTACATGATTTTGGCCTGGACTATATGACACCAACTTGAGTATCGGCGCCATGCACTGATAGTAGGTGATCGTGTCCCCTGGAAGATAGCGAGAGGCGAAACTCAATAGGTAATATTCTCCAGCTTCCATCTCAGCGATGCTCGCCTCGCAAGACGTACGCTGGTCTCCTTGAAAATGATATAAACCTTCGGCCAGTCGACCAGATACCACCATCTCTATTAGAATATCGGCTTCTTCTGACGCTATATCTTTGACCCGAGCTACGACTATAGCATCATCAGGTGATAGGTAGTCGCAATAGTTACTCACGGAATAACACGAGCATGCGTAACTGATGGAATAGTGACAAAGAAGTATAAAGCTGATCATTAGGCTATATCTCATACTGATATAGACCTAAAAACAATATCGGATGGTTGGAGGATCAGAAAAATTATGCAGAAAAGCTGGTACCGCAGCCACAGGTATCAGTCGCATTCGGATTCGCAAAGGTGAATCCTCGATTTTCGAGGCCATCTACCCAGTCGATCTCCATGCCCAGCAGGTACAGAGAGTGGGCTTTCTCCATGTATACATTCATACCACCTATTTCAAAAGTCTGATCGTTGTCTTTCATTAGGTCAAAGCCGAGGATATAGGAGAATCCAGAACATCCACCGCCCTTCACACCGATTCTGAGCCCATGGTCAGCAGGTATATTCTGCTCGGACATGATTCTCTTCAGCTGCTTCACAGCACCCTCAGTGATAATGATCGGTTGGGTTTTGACTTGTTCGCTTACTTCTGCCATGGCTTCTTACTATTAGTGTCGCAAAGTTATGGATTAATTTATAGCAGTGAAACGTAATGGCTGATTAAAAAGTTTTCTGGCCTCCAAAGCTCATCATATAAAGTATTACTTTTGGTCCTTATGCCTACATATCTTAACGCTACATTCATCATCTTGGGACTACTGCTGGTGGCACTGTGTATCGTATTAGTCTATGTATTCTATAAGCGACTGACCGCCCATGAGCTAGAACTGGAGCAGCTGAAATACAGACAGAATGACCGAGGCCAGAGCCTAGAGATCAAGCTACAGGCCTATGAGCGACTGATTCTATTCCTCGAAAGGATCGACATACCGAGCTTATTGATGCGCCTCAGGACGAACCAAATGACGAATGAAGACCTATTCAATGCGCTGATGATATCAGTGCAAAAAGAACTGGAGCACAACCATGTACAGCAGCTCTATGTCTCTGATCAGCTCTGGCACATCATCATCGCTGCTAAGGATAATATCCTATCCACGATCACCAGCTGCTATGAGCCCCTCGACCCTAAAAGAGCTAGTCATGAGTTAGCAGAGGCGCTGATAGAGCGCCACAGTAGTCAGCAGACGAAGCCAATACCTACCGCCCTATCCGCGGTCAAAAAAGAAATACAGTTACTCTTATGAGAAAACATGGATTATTAGGAATCATCCTCTGCAGTCTCTTCTTGGCGTGCAAAAGTCAGCAGAGCTGGCAGCTGACGGAGATAGATCCAGAAACCTATCGCTTCGACAGGTACGTCGGAGTCAGTGAAGATGCCGACATCAATGCCCTGATCGCTCCCTACAAGGCAGAGCTAGACCAGGAGATGAATGAAGTCATCGCTGTGCTGGACCACGAGCTGACAAAACAAAGACCCGAATCGACGCTGGGCAACTTCCTGGCGGACATCATGCAAGTCCAAGCCGAAAAGTATACCGATAGAGAGGTAGCCTTTGCGGTGCAAAACTACGGTGGCATCAGGGTCCCTTCCGTCGCTCCTGGTGACATCACCAAGGGTAAGGTCTTCGAGATCATGCCCTTCGACAACAGCCTGCTGATCTTAGAATCAAAAGGAGATGTCGTACAGAGGCTCTGTGATAAGATCGCTTCCAGTGGCGGGTGGCCCAGCAGCAAGGGGCTACGCTTTGTGATCGATGGAGAAAAAGCGGTAGACATCAGCATCATGGGTGAGGCGCTGGACCATGATAAGACTTATACCTACGCCCTCCCAGACTACATCGCGAATGGTGGAGACGGCTCCGACTTCCTTTCTCAGGAAAAGCGAATCGACACGAAAAAACTCATCAGAGAGGTGATGATCGATTACCTCACTGAGCTGACCGCATCTGGAGAGACCGTCCGTCAAGAAATCACTGGTCGCATCACTTATAAAGACTAACCATGGATCGAAGAATATTCCTCAAGCAAAGCTTTCAATCTGGAGTCATCCTGTCTGCAGGAAGCATCCCCTTCAGCTCAATACCAGCTCACGAGCTACTCACGCTGACCATCCTGCACACGAATGATATGCATAGTCGCATAGAACCATTCCCGATGGATGGCAGCCGAAATCAAGGCCTTGGTGGTCTATCTAAGCGAGCCAGCCTGATAGCTAAAATCAAAAATCAACAACCACACACCCTTTTATTAGATGCGGGTGATATATTCCAAGGCACGCCCTACTTTAACTTTTATGAAGGAGAGGTAGAGATGAAAGCGATGAAGCTGATGGGCTATGATGCCGCGACCATCGGCAATCATGACTTCGACGCTGGAATGGACAACCTAAAAGAGCAGCTCGCCTTGGGAGGCTTTCCGATGATCAACTGTAACTACCGATTAGAAGATACCGTGCTGGGTGATGTCGTACGCCCCTATCAGATCTTTGAAAAAGGAGGCATCAAAATCGGCGTGACAGGAGTCGGCATCAAATTAGATGGTCTGGTACCAAAGCATCTCTATGGTGACACCCAGTATGAAGACCCCGTGCCGGCGGCTAATCTAATGGCCGCCAAACTAAGAAACGAAATGGGATGTGACTACGTGATCTGTCTATCGCACCTCGGATATAAATATAGAAATGACTTTATTGACGACTTAAGTTTAGCCGCTGAGAGCGAAGACATTGATCTGATCATAGGGGGCCACACGCACAGCTTCCTGAACGCACCAGACATCCTTAAAAACAAAAAAGGAAAGCCCGTTATTGTGAATCAAGTGGGATGGGCAGGCATCATGCTCGGTCGCATCGACGTCAGCTTCGAGCGCAACAAAAAGAACAGGTGTGATAGCTGTACGAATCTATTTATTGGACGCGTATAGATTTCCAAACATTTATAAATATAATATATGGCTAGGCGTAAAATACCGAATTTCAAGCCATTTCGTATTACATAAAATAAGATATATTAATCTGACTATCAGAAAGTTACATTGAAAAAATTAATTCCAAAATTTAGTTTCATAGACTTGGTCGGACCTTTAAATTTTATTTCCTTTGTTACTCGGGGTTGATAAGCGATTATAAACCAGAGGCCAGAAAGAGATACACTCCCAAGTTTCTTTTTAGTCAAAATTCCCAATTCCGACATACATTTTTTATATAAATAAAACTAGAATAAACCTGCATATGGTGTTGAACAAACATGAACAGGTATGGGACAGCTGTCTCCTATTCATAAAGGATCATATCAATCCTCAAAGTTTCAAAACTTGGTTCGAGCCGATCAAAGCTGTCAAACTGGTCGATAACTCGCTTACCATACAAGTACCCAATAAATTTTTCTACGAGTGGTTAGAGGAGAACTACGTGAGCCTACTTAAAGAATCGCTGAGATACGAATTAGGAGATACAGGCAAATTAGAATACCAGATACTCTTAGAAAATCATAAGACACCAGGACACACAGGAAGAGACGCAGACCAGATGGTCAGTGCCGATAAAATTAAAAACCCCTTTATTATACCAGGCATCAAAAGGATGCATATTAACCCCCAGCTTAATTCTGATTACTCCTTTGACACATTCATAGAAGGTGACTGCAATAAGCTGGCACGATCAGCAGGCCATGCTATCGCTGCTAATCCAGGCGGCACAGCCTTCAATCCGCTCGTGATCTTCGGTGATGTAGGCCTCGGAAAGACACACCTGGCTCAGGCCATTGGTAATGAGGTACTAAAAAAGCACTCGACGAAAAATGTACTGTACGTCTCTTCCGAAAAATTTACCAATCAAATTATAGAATCCATCAGAAATAATGCAGTCGGAGACTTCATGAACTTCTATCAGATGGTGGACGTCCTCATTGTCGATGACATCCAGTTCTTAGCAGGCAGAGTGAAGACCCAAGAGATATTTTTCAACATCTTCAATCACCTGCACCAAAATAAAAAACAAGTCGTACTTACTTCAGATAGGCCTCCCAAAGACCTGGAAGATATGGAAGACAGACTCATCTCTCGGTTCAAGTGGGGTCTGTCTGCCGATCTTCAAGCACCTGAATTCGAGACTCGACAAGCCATCCTGTATCATAAGATGGAGAAAGAAGGCATAGAGCTGCCTCAGGACGTGACAGAATTCATATCCTACAATATCAAAAACAATGTCAGAGAACTCGAAGGTGTGCTGATCTCGATCATCGCGCAATCGACGCTGAACAGACGTACCATCGACATCAATCTTGCCAAAGAAGTCATACAGAACTTTGTCAAAAAGATCAATCGGGAAGTCACCGTAGACAGCATCAAAGGCTTAGTCGCGGAGCACTTTGACCTACCAGTCGAAAAGCTACAAAGCAAAACCAGAAAAAGATCCGTGGTCATCGCGAGACAGCTATCCATGTACCTAGCTAAAAACCTGACGAATAAGTCACTCAAATCCATCGGGGAGAACTTCGGCGGAAGAGATCACAGTACAGTCATCTACTCTTGTAAAGCAGTGCAAGACCTTATGGATACAGACCTGATATTCAAGGATACAGTCACAGAGCTAGAGCGCAAAGTACAGCTGAGCCTAAATGGCTAAGCTATCAGCATGACGAGGAATAGCGAAATTAAAGCTCGTAAATCTGAAATTCTAACGTTAGATTATAAGTAAGGAGTAAGCTCTTGGAATTCCACTTGAAAAAGGCATATTTTTTAAAGAAGCGTATTGGCCTGCCAGGATGGTTATTGGCACTTAAACATAAGTTATCCTAAAAGAGTTGCCCCCCTTGTATTCCTCCCGCATATTTACCGGACAGGCTATTGAAAACGGGGAACTATCACTAAAAGCCCTGATTCTAAAAATCCATATCTATTCTAATCGCTAAGAATAAACGTACTCTCTCCCCCGATTCACGATGATCAATGCGGCAATCACACCCGGTACCCAGCCACATAAAGTCAGAAGTAAGGTGATAATGAAGGAGCCAAGTCCCTTGTCGATGACAGCTAAGGGTGGAAATATTATGGCTAAGATGACTCTGAAAATACTCATGTTTGACTTTTTACCATAGGAAATCATATCCTATATCCTGTCAACCAATAGTGATTAATCTAAAGTTTCCGGCATTAGACTAACGGGGATCCTTCTTCGATGAAAGCTGGACTAAGCCAAAAAATAGCAGATTCACTGACTCAAATAGGTACTCTACGAGATAGCACACGGACCACTTCAGTCCTTTTGATTCATGTCAGATTTGAGAATATTGAAATTAATGAAATCCATACTTTTGTTGTAATACAGGTATATGACGGGGAAAGGGCAGCTCGCATTCTGACGGGCATGATGTTGCTGCACAGAAGACCGTGCATTTTTGAATGATTCAGGCTTGACTTGTATCCCCCAAAGAATCGTATCGTTCTGGCTCATGACGATGTCGACTCTATAATTTTCATCGAGATGGTCAGACGCCAAGCTGACCTCACAGCCAGGAAAGTGATCTCTAAATAAGGCCATGGCTTTCAGCTCCATCATTCGCCCCTTCATAGACTGACGGATGAATAAATTGTACTGCCATTCCTCACAGACTTCCAGGCTGTATCGGTATTCGCTCCACTCCTTTTGTTGAGCTTCGTACAGGTTTTTGGCAAAAGCGCTCACATCACCCTTACTGCGGACACCGCAGTCACAGATAGAGTTCACATGGCTACAGATTAGTACTTCTAATTCGGCTTCGGTATATGGACGATGGTACTTGATCAGCTTCATGACGGGTACAGAGTTAGCTGGAGATGAGATGGCATACTTGCCATTGAGATAGTTTAATTCGTCTCCTGTGACTTGCGCCATAGCTTGATAAACTTTTGTCGGTTTTGGTATTCGTAACTCTCATCTACATCTGCATAGCCATGTTTGATCAGATGGGCATTGATGAAAGTTTTATTCTTGAGATATACATATTTATATTGGTCCGCATCAGCGATGGAGATATCTTCCTTGAGGTATATCTTTTGCTTATTCGTCTTTTTATGTAAGAATAATAATGCCTCCTCCACTTTAGTTGGTTTGATTTTTATCCCGATCAGAGTGATCAAGCTACCTGACTTGAGCCTGATCTCAGCTGGCGATACGATCTCATCAATGGTGTGATATTCGATGGTGCTTTGCTGCTTTTCATCGACGACGGACCCGTAGTCTACAGCTCGAGGATCGACTTTTTGCTGGAGCTGATGAGGATCCTTAAATACATAAGGAAGGCCAGATAGACTTTTATTAATATGTATCTCATCACGCATATAGCTAACCGTATGTCCTTCAGGACTTCCAGCTAATTTTTCCTCAATGATGGGGATAAATGCCTCATTGATCTCGTAGCCGATGGATGATCGCCCCTGATGCATCGCAGCGAGTGATGTGGTCCCACTCCCAGCGAAGGGGTCGAGCACTGTCTCGCCGTAAAAGGAAAACATCTTGATCAAGCGCTTCGGCAACTCCTCTGGAAACATAGCGATATGCCCCGACTGCCTCGCTCCACCAAAGTGCCAGTGTCCTGCGAAGAAGCTCTTCCATTCCTCCTTGGTCATCTTAGACTTTGCTTTGATCTCTGGATCCACTTTTCGAGCCTTGCCTAATTTTTTAAACAGGAGGATAAACTCATAGTCAATCGAAATGACCCCATTACGCGGAGTAGGATAACTACCCATCAGAGAGGCTCCACCAGTGGTATTAGTCGTCGTGCGCTTCTGCCAGATGATCGCCCCCATATAGTCAAAACCTAAAGCTTCACAACATCGGATGATCTCGGACCTGATCGGTATCACCTTATACCTCCCATAGGTCGCTGCGCGGGCAAACTGATCACCTATATTGACACAGAGCCGGCAGCCTGGCTCCAAAATCCGATAGCACTCAGCCCACACCAGATTCAAATGATTGATGTAGGTCTCATAATCATGATAAAAGCCTATCTGCTCCGAAGTACCGTAATCTTTCAGCTGCCAGTACGGAGGAGAAGTCACCACCAGCTGCACGCTGCGCTCTGTGACACTTAGCATATCTCTGCTGTCTCCTCGAATGATCTGATGACTGAATGACTCCATGTCCACCAAAAATAACCAGAATAGATAAATTTCAATTTAAATATTAAGACTTCCTTAATAATTCATCAATAGCATCCGATAGAATAAGCGAGTAAATTGCGGGTCAATGGCGCGACTCACCCTTTTCCTACTGTTTACCTGCTTCGCCTGGACATCTGCGACGGCTCAATCTGACTGGGAATTTGTCATCGGAGGCAATGACATAGAGGTCTACACCAGAAATAATGACAACTCCAAAGTGAAGGAGGTGAAAATAACGGCTCGCATCCACAGCCGTATGAACGAACTGGTCGCAGCCCTGGAAGATATAGAAGCTCACAAAGAGTGGGTGCCATTCACCATAGATTCAAGAATCCTGGAGCAGATCAGCGATAGTGAACTGTATTACTATGTGTCTTCTGATTTTCCATTCCCGGCTCAGGATAGAGATGTCGTGATCTATTATAAGAGAGAGCAAGATCAAGAATCCAAGGTGGTAACCACTAACTCCACAGCCGTCCCCGAGCACATCGCAGTTCACGAAGACTATGTGAGAGTCCCCTTATTCAATTCTCGCTACGTACTGAGCCCTATGACTGACGGCATCATAGATGTGCTGTATACAGTCCAGACGAATCCAGGAGGCAAGCTACCAGCGTGGATTGTGAATTTTGGCATTACCAAGGGGCCCATCAAAACCATGAATGCGCTGAAACGAGTGATTGCCTCTGGTAAATACGCAGACACCTACGCCATAGGCATCAAAGAATAAGGAAGCAAGACCTACAGCGAAAAAGTAATGTACACTTGGCAAGGCAGGTTAGATCGCAGACAGAAGTCTCCTCCTCAATAGTCTATCCCAGTCACCATTGGGAGAGATGCAGAGGGTTTTCAATATTTATAGTAACTGATTCTATACCCCCTTTACGATGCAGTGTGAATCATTGACACCCGACGTTGTCTGTGCTAAACTGACCGCCAGCCTTCACATTAAAACCAGCATCTAAACATACAGTCCCTTTCGAAGAAAATATGACTGTACGGTTCGCATTAATTTGTCCCGCTGACCTCACTGTCTGTGATGCTTTGTACGTATCACTATTGATGGTACCGTTTACCACATTTATCTGATCACAGTTAGGATTTGTTACACCGCCACCGCAGACGGCACTTAGCAGTCCTGGTCTTGACACATTGATTGCCGCCACCATGACATTAGCCTGTCCCTGAGTGAACATGTTCATACATGCGTCATCAGAATAATCCATGTAATTCATAAACATGAGGCCTGGTCCAGAAGAAGTACAATTGTCATAAAGAGGAGCGACTGGGCATCCTGTACTCGAGTCATTCTGAAGAGGTGTATCAGAGATATTATCATCTTCTGAACATCCTCCATCAAATCCTCCCCAGATATGCTCCAGACCCAGCCAATGACCCACCTCATGAGTGACTGTTCTACCCATACCAAACTGGCCGCCATCTGGATTAGGTGATGATAAAGAACCTATGGTGTAGTAAGCATGCACTGCAGCATCTACATCAGAATTCGTCCCTGGGAACGAGGCAAAGCCCAATAATTCATCCTTAAGACACTGTCCATTCTCCCTGTTATCTAATCTAATCGTCGTAAATATGTTCAAGTAAACTGTCGAATTCCAGATCAATGGTCGGATGATTTTATCATCGACGTAATCAAAATCCCAACAAGCAGCTTGATTGACATTATTCAGATTTGCTATATTATATCGATTGATGCCCGTAGATGGATTACCATTGGGGTCCGTGGTAGCTAAGCAAAATTGGATTTCAGTATCAGCAGCGATTGACTGAAACGACTGAGGCGTATTAGCTGCATCGCTGTTCGTCCTTCCATAATCCGCATTGAGCTGATCTAACTGTGCCATGATCCGACTGTTAGATAGGTTTTCTTGCTGACCGACTGGATCACCATTATGTATGATCTGAAACACAACAGGAATCGTCATTACCGCAGAGCTAAGACTTTTCTTGTTGTATTTCAGATAGTCACCTATTTGCTTGTCCAACTTTCTCTTTTTTTGCTTAAGTAGTGGATTAGACTCGAGCTTTTCATGCTGATGCACGTGGCTACCACATCTGGTCTGACTGAAAGATCTATACTGGACACAAATAAAAACAACAGAGAATAAAAGAATAAGAGAGTATTTCATAGAGAGTAATTATGCCCTAAATATATGACCCTTAACTGTAACACCTATCAGTGTTTATCCTAACTCTATGAATAATTATAGCAAGTGAGGTATTTTTTATACTTAGTGAAAAGTCAATATTCACCTCCATCAGATGGATTCTCCCATTGGTGAAATGCGTAAAGACATTTGTATACGACAGCTGATGAAGAATTATACGACCCCAATTACAAGCGTTTGCATCCCAAAAGAGCCTAATTGATATACATTTGTATATAACATGTAGACGATCTGTTACCTCATCTATAAATTTTCGTCTTAAAGGTGTATCATATGATACAGTTGTCCAACGTCAAATTCGAAGATTATGAATCAAGTCCTAAACATTTCAATAGAGAGAGTCATCAACACAGGAATGTTACTGGCCATATTTTCCTTGGGTACATTCTTCATTATGTCTCAGACTTTCGGGTAAGTCTTCTTCTCCCGATGATAGCTTCAAGATTCAATACTAAAATACAATTCCCCATACATATCTAAGTCTAAAAAGGAATAACCCTTAGACTGTGAAGATGGGTTTTGCTCTCACGAGTGGAACCTGTCTTTTTTTACTTCGCGTGAAGTATCTGATTGAAATTAGATAAGTAGCATCGACTCGCTTAGCATCTTGAATTGTTCTGCTTAACTCTTCAGCAATAAGTCGATCACTTAGTATTCCACCTCCTTTTTATATCGATTAATTCTTGATCAATCCACTCTTGGGTCCGCTGCAATAATTCGTGACCATCATCAGAGCGAATGGGATCTCCGAGACTGACGACGACTGTCGTCCTCCACTTACTATACTGCTTGATGAAGTGCTTAGCGAGAGAAGTCCCCACCCAGTAGTTTGCAGGATCTTTATACTCTATTGCGACTGGTATGATGGGTATCTGGTGCTCTGCTGCTGAAAAAAATGCGCCTTTCTTAAATACTTTGGTGCCTTCCTGTGCCCCCGTGGTCCCTTCTGGATAGATGAGCACGTTATAGCCATTTAGAAGGGTGTCCACTAAGGCCAGACGGGTATCTTTCCTGCTCTTGAGACTTTCTCTTTTGACGTATATGATACCTGTGATAAGCGCTACCTGGCTCATCAAGGGAATATCAGCTACTTCCGCCTTAGCGATGATATAAGCATCAAAAAATTTGGCCTGGATCAGCGGATCTGAAAATGATCGATGATTGCTCATGTAAATCGCTGCCCCATCATAGGCCTGCCCCCTGTTTTCTATCTTATGGCCCAATATAGGATTACCTACTACTGTCCATGCTTTACGCAGTCTAAATCCGGACTCAGGCGTATGCTTCTTAAAAATAGTCCTGATGCCATAGGGTATCAGATATAAGATCATAGATAGAGCCGTGATGATGCCTCTGAAAATAGATACGATGCTCCTCATGCCTTAGGTATGCTCTATGAGTTCTTCAGCATTAAGAATGGCAGACTTAGTCGGTGGATCGCCACTGAGCATTTTGGCAATCTCCTGAACTCGATCCTCATGTGCGAGTGACTTGATGGCTGTATGGGTGGTTTTATGAGTCGTCTGCTTATAGACCAGCAGGTGAGTATCTGCTTTAGAAGCGACCTGAGGCGAGTGAGTGATCACGATGACCTGATGCTTGGCTCCCAGCTCAGATAAGATGGAGCCCATACGCTGCGCCACTTCTCCAGATATACCGATGTCGATCTCATCAAAGATCAGAGTAGGTAGATTCATCTGATCAGCGACCAGATTCTTCAGACTGAGATTCAGCCGAGATAATTCTCCGCCAGAAGCCACCTTTTTTAAGGGCATGGGCGTACTACCTTGATTCGCAGCGAATAAGAATTCGATCTTGTCAATGCCATACGGATTCAGCTCAGTGGCTGTCTGCTGGTCTATCATGAGAGATGCGTGTGGCATCGCTAATTCTTTCAAAAATGACTTTATCTTTTTCTGAATGGTCGGGATCACTTTCTTACGCTTGGCAGAGATTTTTTTCGCTTCCGCTTTAGCACCTGCCAGTGAGACTGCCAGATCTGCTTCGAGCTGACTGATGTAATTATCCGAATCAGAGTAGGCAGCATAATTCTTTGAGAGCCGCTCCTGGATCTCCATCAATTCATCCACAGATTGGACCTGATGCTTACGCTGCAGGCGGTATATCATGTCCAGTCGCTGACTGATCTCGCTTAGCTTTTCTGGATTATGCTCCGTTAAGTCATTGATGCCTTCCAGCTCATTCGCAATATCATGGAGCTCCTCCTTCGTCGCGATGAGGCGATCGGAAAGGGATGACAGCTCTGGATTATATTTAGAGATTTGGATCAAGGATTTGACTTGATCTTGCAGTTCGTCCAGCAGATTCTGTTCGCTCTGAGAGATTCGATTGACGATCTGACTGAGTATCGTCTGTATTTCTTCGGCGTTCTCCAGCGTAGACATCTCCTGCTCGAGTGGCTCCTGCTCTCCCGTTGTAAGCTCTATGCTATTAAATTCTTCCAGCTGAAATTTAATGTAATCGAGTTCTTTCTCCCCTTCTGCTATTTTCTGCTTGACCTCTTCGAGCTCCTTTTTGCCCGACTGATACTTGCTATACAGTGCTTTATACTTAGTCAGCTGCTTGTGCGTCTCTGCCATGGTATCTACCAGATCTACCTGATGGCTGGCCTCATGTATCTCCAAGGTGTCAAACTGCTGGTGGAGGTCGATCAGTCTGCTGGCTATCTGCCCTAATACAGAAAGGGTCGTCGGCGTATCATTGATAAAGGCTCTTGACTTACCCGAGGCACTGATCTCCCTGCGGATGATCAGCTCGTCATCATACTCCAGGTCATGCTCAGCAAAGGTGGCTCGTAGGTTATCATCCTTGATATCGAAGACACCCTCGACGATGCATTTTTTGTCTTTATTGTAGAGCACTTTTAGATCAGCTCGCTTACCCATAATCAGCTGTAGCGCACCGATGATAATGGACTTACCCGCACCTGTCTCACCAGTGATGATGATTAAGCCATCATTGAGACTTAACTCGACAGATTCGATGATGGCATAGTTTTTAATCAAGAGCGATGTGAGCATAGTGGTAAAATTAAGCTGCTGCCGCGTAGTTACTGAATTATTCTGACTAAATCTTTTGACAAATGAAATTCAGACCTCACCGCTTCGGTCTTTCATCCAGGTCTGAAAACTGCGAAACATGCCCATTTCTGCCACATCTTCTGAGACAATGCACTCTATATCGAACTTCTGCCTGACAAAATCAGCGGTGGTAGAGCCCAGCGTGATGATGTCTCCCTTAAAGCCAACTGCCTGCTGTAAGAATGCATCAGCATTCAATGGACTGGTGAGCAGAGCGCAGTCGAAATGGCCGTGAATGTCCACATCCTGACGCTGTTCATTCCGATAGGCGATCATATCTTGGCAGACGATCTGGTCTTCTATAGCTCGCTGTACGGTCATCCTGGAGTTAGCCGCCCTGACAAACACCACCGTATCTGCCGCTTGAATGTGACGTACAAAGTCTGTCGGCACATGAGCAGGCTTACCATCTCCTATGAAATCAGGATCGCGATCAGCCATCTTAGACCACAGCCGTGCTGTAGAAGGACCATAGCATGCGATCTGGTATGAAGCTATTTGTACCAGAGTGCTCAGCTGATCTAAAAAATACTTAACTCCAGATTTACTATAGAAAAACAGCCAGTCTCCCTTCGGAATAGTTCGAAAATGCACCGGACTAAATAGTAGAAGTGACTGTGCTACCATCCCTATCTCTCCTGACTCAGCTAAAGATCGAAAGGGTGAGTCGTGATCAAGATGACGCGAAAGAAATATTCTGGGCTGCTCCAAATGTTACGATTCTTCTGGATCAGTGAGATCATCAAATGCGCCAGCCTTATGCAGGGCGATGAAACAGCGTGAAGCTGCAATCACGTCTGCGCGAGCATTATTCACTGGGCTAAACCCCTGTCTGAAGATGGCAGTGTGCAGCTCCTGTAGACTGGGCCACTTATATCCGCCTCGGCGATTGGGAATTTTAGCGTAAAAGGTACCCTCCTGCATGAGGCAGAGTCGCTCAGAAGCGAATAATCGGTGTTCCATCTGAGCCCGCTTGAATTCGGCTCCGACTATATTTTCATTATAGTCCAGGTTATGAGCAAAGACGAACTGCGCCTCATCGACGGCTTTAGAAAAGTGAGTCAGGACTGACTTAATGTCTTCTGCGCCGCTGTTCAGTTTCTCCATATCAATGGTGTGTCGCTCCACCGATTCCTCTTTGATCGTGAATCCCTCTGGCTTGATCAGACAATTATAATCTTGGACTGGCTTCAAAGCCTCACTGAGCACGATCCACGATATGTGGATCAGCCTTGGCCAGTTAAAAACGTCATTGGGAGAAGCCTTATAGCTCTGTGGCTTTCCATTCGCTGATACATCGAATATTAGGTACATATATGATGGCTTGGTTAAAGTGCCCCGTAAAAATATGGGAAAATTAAGATATGATGCTTCATATCAGGCTTCACTCACTAATTCTTTAAATACGGTATCAGCTAATTGGTGGCTCGTACTCTGCGAAAGTTTTACCCGCTTCAGCGGATGGTCGACCTCGCGCGCATAGCAGGCATGGACATGGTAGTAGGCATTAGCGTCTTGCTGACAGTAAGCTCCTAAAGGTACATGGCAGCCACCTTCGATCAGCTGCAGTATCTTACGCTCTACATTCGTACACTTAGCTGTCTCCTGACTGTGGATGCTCAGCAATATCTTTCTCATATCACGATCCTCTGCTCGACACTGATAAGCTAATACGCCTTGTGCAGGTGCTGGAATAAACTCTGAAGGATGAAAATGAAAGACGAAAAACTCACTCAGGTCGATCTCTAATCTGTCCAGTCCTGCCTTAGCCAGAATGATCGCATCATAGGTCCTATCCCTCAGCTTCTGGATTCGAGTCGGCACATTACCTCTGATGTCCTTGATCTCGATGTCTTGAAATAAGTGGTTGAGATTCACCTTGCGCCTGACAGAGGAGGTACCGATCACTGTACCTGGCTTCAGTTGGATAGGTGTCTGACTCACTAATTGATCTGCATGGATCAGTAGGGTATCTCGAGCGTCAGCTCGCTCCGATACTCCACCCAGTACCAGACCTTCAGGCTGTACCGTAGGCATATCCTTCATAGAATGCACGGCGAAGTCTACCTGGCCGGCTAGGAGAGCATCTTCGATCTCCTTCGTGAAGAAACCTTTGCCCTCGAGTTTGTCAAAACCCAAATGCTGCACCTTGTCACCCTGCGTCTTGATGACCTGAATCTCGACATCTATACCAGCTTTCCGCAATCGATCTGATACGTGATTCGCCTGCCATAGTGCCAGCTTACTCCCTCTTGTGCCTAATATTTTCTTATCCAAATGCCTTCGTATTAATCATGCAAATATAGACTATAATTCACGGTCAGATTGGCTTTGAGATTCGAATATTACTATCTTTCGCCTTATGCAAATGACCGCACAGCAACTTGCAGCTGCCATAGGTGGGACCGTCATTGGGGATCCGAGCATCAGCGCTTCAAAAATCAGTGGCATCGAAAAAGCTCACGCTGGAAACATTAGCTTTCTGGGCAACTTAAAGTATAAAAAATACCTATCTGACTGTCAGGCTTCGATCATCCTCGTGCCCGCAGATACAAAAGAAGACCCCCAACCAGGACAGGCGTACATATTATTAGAAGACGTGATGTCAGGCATGCAGCAGCTCTCAGTCCGATTAAACCAGCGCACGTCTAACACTATCATTTCTAAACACAGTACCGTAGGCGAGACCGCATTTTTATCCAATGATATCAGTCTAGGACATTACAGTATCGTAGAAGATGGTGCCAAAATCGGTAGCAGAACTCAAATACACGGACAAGTCTATGTCGGAGAAAATGTTCAGATCGGAGAGGACTGCATCTTATATCCCGGTGTCAAAATATATCACGACTGTGTGATCGGTGACCGGGTCATCATTCACAGTAATGCGGTCATCGGTAGTGATGGTTTTGGTTATGCTTTCTCCAATGGTCAGTATAACAAAATTCATCAGCTCGGCAATGTCATCATCGAGCAGGATGTAGAGATCGGTAGCAACACGGTGATCGATAGAGCCGCTTTCAATTCTACGATCATCAAAAAAGGAGTGAAGCTGGATAATCTGATCCAAATAGCCCACAATGTAGAAATCGGGTCGCATACTGTGATGGCTGCACAGTCCGGTGTGGCAGGCAGTGCGAAGGTTGGCACCCATTGTCAAATCGGTGGTCAGGTCGCCATCGTCGGGCATATTGAGGTGGCTGATAAATCCCAAATACAAGGCAAAAGCGGCGTTGCATCCGATATAAAGGACATGAACAAAAAGTGGTATGGTTATCCCGCAATGCCATTTTATCAATACCTCAAGTCATATGCGGTCTTCAAAAAGCTGCCAGACTTAGCTCGAGAACTGAGAGAATTACACAAATTGATAGATAAGATTAAGCACTGATCTGATTTCCTTGATTGGTGGATTTGATGATGCGGTTTACTAATTTGGTCGAATTCAGAGCCTTATCATATGACTATGAAATCTTTAATAGACAAGAAATTAGGGTAAATTTTATAACCTTTTGAGGCAATTTTATACAAGATTGATCGCCATCTATAGTGAGGATGTATAAAACCTGATTAAACTATGCTCACAAATGAATCATTCCCAATATAAAGGCTGAAGCCAAGCCCACTAGAAATATCCCAATAGAAACGTACAGCATCCGCTGCCTCGCCCGGATGGTCTCCCCGATATCGTATACGTCATCCATCATCTTGTCATAGATTTCATCTCCAGTATCGAGTAGCTCATTCATCTGCTGGCGGTATTCTGCCTTAGTGATCTTATCGAATGATCCGGCATAGAGCAGGGAGCCTCTGTTCTTATACCGATGCGGACGTATGGCTAAGAGGGCAAATGCCATGGAAAAAATGCCAAAATTGACACACACGCGTGCAATCAAGGTAATGCCGTCTATCTGCTCAGGATCAGCCAAATAGCTGGCACCCAACACAATGGAAATCAAAATAGAATTGATGGTGAGGATGATGCTCGCCTTACGATCGATGGCTTCTAATAAAGTATAATGATTCTTGAGAACGGCTCTGAATAAAGTCTGAATGCCTCTTTTATCTCTTTTTGCCATAGTCGTAAATGTCTCTGATGTAAACTAGCATAACACATATGTGTAACGATACAATGACGCAGTGCGCTCCTCAAGACTACCTAGTGCCACTGATGGGCCCCTATTGATAGCCATACAGCGCGGCATAACGTCTTACATTCAGCTCAATAGTCTGACTGATAGACTCACTCACCTGACGTCTGAGTGCTTCTTCTGATGCAAAGTGATGATCTATAGCCGCCCCACTGACATTTGAGGAATGCAAAAGGTGTATCAGATCCTCGCTATTTACACGGATCAGGACCTCATCATTTAGCTCATTTTGAATCGAATATGGCTCTGTATTCAGTCTGGCAAAATTGGTGTCAAACTGGTATTGATCAGGGTCTACCCGAAGTCCGAGCTTCTGATAGACATCAGTCATATCGATACGAAAATCATAAACTAAGATGCGACTCCTACGCTTACTGACGCGTATGATCTCATCAAGTAGCTCCTGAGATTTGATGTAAGGAAGCACGCCACCTAGAGTCACTACATCAAAAGTGCGATCTTCGAAAGGCATCGATGGCACCTCACAGTGCTGATACTGTATTTCTTCCTGTGCGATGGTGTGTGAGAGCATCTCTGTGCTGCTGTCTATGGCCTCTACCTCTACACAAAAATTAGATAGGGCTATCGAAGAATGACCAACGCCACAGCCTACATCAAGACCCTTAGTGAAAGCCGCAAAGTCTCTAAAAAAATACGCTAAAATATCAACATGCAGCGCCGGTCGATACTCTGCATAGTGTTCCGCTATCTTCTTGTTATAATAAGTTGGAGAATTCAATATCATTTAAATAAGTCAAAATAGATTTTAAAATAATATGCTATAAGACCGACGACTGGTAAGGTTGCTGTAAAAATGGAATTTGTCATTCCAAAATAACGATCAACTTTACCTCCTATAAATAATAATAAAATGATGAGAATGAATAACTGAAAGCACATGCCCGCATATCTCATATATACGGAAGTGCCGCTTTCCTTTTTTTTGTTCAACTGAGGCTACCCCTTAGCGAATGATAGCATTTTTTCCTGTAGAGGCTTGGGTGATGCTCCTTTACCCGCACCTGTAGCACACTGCACATTGAATTTCGCACCAGGATGTACAGCGAGCTTACCTGTAGTTACTTCTCCATCCAGCACCGCAGACTCTGTCACATTTAGCAGTTCTGTAGCCTTCATGACACCTTTGAAGTGACCTTCGATGACTGCATTAGTACATTCTATGTTACCATCTACAAAACCTTTGGGTCCGATGATGACTTTACCTTTACAGTGCAGTGTCCCCACTAATTCACCATCGATTCTGATGTCTGATTCAGAATTAATCGTTCCTTCCATCTTTGTGCCAGCTCCAAGGCTGTTTATATTAAGTCCTGTAGATTGATTCCCTTGTTGGCTGGTCGTTTGTTTTGATGTGACTACAGGTGACTGCTTTTCTTTTTTGTTATTTCCAAACATAGTTTTCTATATTTTGAGTTAGTAGAAAGGTGTGTTATAGCATCAATATACAACAAATTGAGGTGGATGCTAAAATAGTATTTAAAAAGTTGGGCAATAGACTGTGCTCCGCTCTTTACCCCGTATGTAGTAGTTCATCGAAAGCTCAAAGGAGCCATTAGCCGTACCCGCACGACGAAATCTTGAAGTCGTCAAATCATAGCTAAAACCGATGCCATAACTACCCGTCTCAAATCTTATTGCCGTGATAAAGGCATCCGAATGAAGACCTCCATTGACTTGATTACCAGCTCTGTACCAGAATCCCAGCTGGATGTATTCTTGCGAAAACTCCACACTACCTAACTTATAGCGAAGACTGCCACCCAGATTATACTCTCTGTGCGGTCCCTGGACCAAGACGATGGCATTAGGCAGTACACTGTAATAGCGATTTAGACTGTACTCCGCGCCTGCGTGCAGGGTGATTTTAGTGTATAGACTGGCATCACTGTTTAAAAAGGACACGTTAGGCTGATTAATATGGCTGAAGCCAATCCCTCCGTAGTAACTACTCGACTCCTGAACTGAGAAAAATAAGACCCCAATAGATAAATCAGGATAAGTCAGTGAGGGAGAACTATTCGGGTCCAGCATATTATTTTCGCCACTGAGTGCTGCCGGATCAAAGCCTCCGCGACCATTGTGCTGCTGCGGCCATCGCAAATCTGTCAAATTAATCCGACGCTGAGTCATCCCGATATCAGCACCGACGACGAGATAATTCGCTGTCTTATATTTTCCAAAGAGAAACTTAGAATAGGATCCGGATAGACGTGCCTGAAAGGTACCAAAATTAGCCTCACCAGCTACGTCTCCCCAAAGAGTACCACCGATACCTGCATAATCTCTATAGCCGACTGGGATACGCGCATCATAGGAGAAAGATGAGGTATTGTAGGCATTAGCCCCCAGAGCTGGTGCCCATTGATTCCTATAGTTCAGTATGAGTCGCTGAGATTGATTTGACACACCCGTCATAGCAGGATTCAAATTGAGCGGTGACATGTAAAACTGAGAAAAGTGAATGTCCTGTGCTCCGAGGCGACCGAAGATCAGACAGAATAGAACAACATGATACCAATATCTTGACATATCAACTTTCACTTACATCCAATGGTTGATATTCATTGTTTGTTTTGAAGCCTTAATCTACTGATTATATCTGAGGATACCAGAATTTCCTGGCGTCAGTCCTGTTGATCAAGTAGGTAAATGACAATTCGAATGAGCCATTAGCCGTGCCAGCCTGCTTAAATTCTGAAGTTGTGAAGTCGTAGCTAAAGCCAATACCATAATTACCAGAATCAAATTTTGTCGAGAGGATAACCGCATCAGAGTGAAGTCCTCCCCCATCTTGTGTGCCTAGTCTTCCCCAGATTCCAACTTGAAAAAACTCATTGGAATCTTCTCCTATACCAAATTTGAAGCTCGTACCTGCATTATATTCGCGGTGCGGTCCTTGCACCATGACGACAAATCCTGGAACTAAGCCAAATCGATTATTGATTTGGTATTCTCCACCACCATGAAGTGTATACCTCCTGTAAAGACTCACATCTCGATTAAGAAATGAGACATTGGCCTCATTCAGATGTGCTGCTGATAGACCTACATACAGACTGTTAGATTCATCAAATATGCTGAACCACATCAAGCCAAGGCCTACATCAGGATAAGCTATGTTATTGTTATCGATGGTCTCTCCTAATGAAGGGTCATTTATTCGTCCGCCATTACCATCATGCTGTGCAGGCCATCTTAGATCTCCTGTGCGTACGCGCCTCTGCACTAATCCCACATCAAATCCAGCTGTGAGGTAATGAGCTGACTTCCAGCTACCATTGACATAGTAACTAAAAGAGGCGGATAACCGCGCACTATTCTGGCCAAAACGGGACGCTCCTGCCACATCACCCCAAAACGAGCCACCAATACCGAAGTAATCGTAGGTCCCTACTGGGATTTTAGTGTCATATGAAGCTGAGTATGTATTATATGCATTAGCACCTAAGGCTGATGCCCACTGATTGCGATAGTTAGCTATGAATCTCTGGCTAGACCTCATCACACCTGTCAATGCAGGATTAAGATTCATAGGGGACTGGTAAAACTGAGAGAAATGAATGTCCTGTGCGCCTATAGAAATAGACATCAAACAGAAAAACAGTAAATAAACTCTCTTTTTACAGAATTCAAGTATCATTGGCACAAAAGTAAAAACAATTGACTATTCAAGGGATCAAACGACCTAGTATTAAAAGACAAATCCGCTAAAATATTATCTCCAGCTGCAGTTTATCCTGATCTACCAGAGAATAACTTGTATTACCCCATAAGAATCCTATGCTTAATCCGCCCTCCTCTCGCTCGCTGAATCGTTTTCATGAGTCATTTCACCTGGGTGTGATAGCGAGATACGGGCCTACGACCAGCTGTCAGATCATAGCTTAGTTCTCCTTCTTCCAGATGGCTCCGTATTCTTCCACCAAGACATTGTCATAGTCGTCAGCCGCCTCGAATAGTTTTTTGAATAACTTTTTGGCAGAACCAATATTCAGGTATTGATCGTAGATCAATAGAGAAAGGATGATGTCTTGACCTTTGACACTCAGCGTCAGGCCTTCCAGCTTATAGTTTTCCCTTAGCAGATAGGTGTAGATTGGCTTGATGTCAGTCGAGGGCAGCAGGCACAGATAGGCATCCCCAATGATCAGACCTGACTTCACATGGTATGAGATATTGATGATAGCGCTGCCCTTTTTGATCTGCCATTGATTCGGGCCACGCCTGGATAGGTCGATGTCATAGCCACTATCTAAGAGCATTTCCTCTATGGTCTTATTGACTCCGACTGGTTCATAAGGCTCGATCTCCGAGATCATAGTCACCTTAGAGCCACAGTGCTGACAGTAGCCATTCTCCACGTGCTCTTCGAATATAATATTCAAACAAGAATTACATCTGACGGCCTCTTGTAGATCATTCGCTAAAAAGGTGTCTAAGGTGGATCTGAGGTAATGTACTGGCAGCGAAAAACCAATATTATTACCATCCTTGATAATGAAGGTATTGACTCCGATGATTTTACCATCCAAATTGAGCAGAGGGCCTCCACTGTTACCAGGATTGAGCGCCGCATCGTGTTGGATGTAGTTCACCCCATCCTGATCATGCCTCATATTGGAGACGATGCCTTCGGTGGCGGTATAGTTGAGTCCAAATGGGTGACCGACGGCAATAACGAGGTCGCCCTCACTAAGCGATCCATCTTCTAAAAAGTGGGGCTCTTCCAGCTCCACATTTTCTGGCGGAGCTAAGAATGCCAGGTCATATCTCGGATCTACATAAAGGACTTCACAGATCTGCTTAGGTATATCTTTGCCCTTAATCACTACGCGGCGATTCTCTCTGATCACGTGCTCATTCGTTATGATTAGGTTAGCACTCTTTAGATAAAATCCTGTACCCGTGCTGTACGGTGTAGCTATCTGGATGACAAGATCTCTTACTGATTCTATGATGTCAGATCTTGTCATTGAGTCGGTTTGATTTTAGTGACGTCCAGATCTCTCATCATGAGCAGGTAACTCTTAGCAAATCGGGGTACTGAGGTGAATACCAACTGACTCGAATTCGGGCTAAACTTAGGATACTCTGATTTGAGCTGCCTCTCGATATCCCTGACAGCAGCTATGATTTTTGGTTTGTTAAGCTTATTCTCCTGCTTAAAATTCAGATCAAAATTCAGATCATTAAAAAATGACTGGTTCAGTATCTTATAGTAAAGTGTGAACAGCTTTCGGTCTGGCAGCGGCACTGCATAATTGAACAGTGAGTACCCCACAATGTAGGAAGGTATGGACAGCGCGACTTCTCGGTAATTATTCTGGATGTACCAGTCCATATTGGGTATTTCGTCATCTATGAGTTCCTTCAGCCGCTCGTGCGAAGTCGGTGCCGTAATCCCAAATGTCGACTTGACCTCATACAGCTCCTTGTGGAATTGGGCCGGGTCTCTGCTTGCTATCTTTTTGAGGTTTTTCAGCATATCATGGTTACGCCGCTGCTCATTCTTCCCGTCCTTCGTAAAAAAGGTCTTGTGTAGCTTTTCAAATAGCTCCATGGTGGAGCCCTCAGGTCTGAGTAGGTAGTCCAGCTTATAGACAGTAGCTAAAATCAGATATGACTTTCCACCTGGATATTTTTGAAAATCCAGCTTACCATTCTCGATCACATCGATCACATGCGACAGCTGGGAATGCAAAAATTGAGATTTCACTTCTTTCTCTTCATCTGAGATGAGCTCCAGGTGCCCCGTATTGATTGGTTCTAGTGTTTCGAATTCTTCTAACAGGATGTCATCTTGCTTATCAGCATTGACCGATAATTCTTTGAGGGCATAATACAGCTTATACGGAGATGCATCCAGCATGTATGATGTGAATGTCAGGGTGATGGCGTCATCATCATTCAATGCATAGCGAGAGTACTTCAAATGAAAGTTGAGTTCGATCAGCTTTCGCAGAAATCCGATGTTTGTTTCTTTCGCAACGGCAATATTAGCCTCCGCTGATATCTTCTCCTGATCAGCTCTTCCTGTGATTTTTTTAGATCCCTGATACAGCTCAAATTCGATGTAGTCAGCCTCTCTGTTATACTTGAGGTTATCTTGATTGTTTTGGAGATACCGTAGAAATAGCTCGAAGGCTTCCAGATATTCTCCTTTTTCAAAAGAGACTAAGGACTTATCCCACTCCAAGTACCGCTCCTCCTCCTTATATGAATCAGAGAATCTGCCAAACTTGATGCTCGGTGCCTCAGTGGCGGGATTAGCTCGAAATAGTCGTTTTATAAAATTCATCAGTCTTAAAGGACCCGAATATAGCAGTCTATCCTTTGAATCTAATGTCTTACAATTAAATTTACCAAACACGCTGAATCTAATCAACTGATCAATATGATATTCCGAACCATAATCGAGACAGAACCATCGTCTTTTGAGCTGCGACATGAGGATGCAGTGACCCTTGTGGGGTCTTGCTTCACAGAGCACATTGGCACTCGCATGAGGCAGGCTAAGTTTGACTGTGTGATGAATCCATGTGGCATCAGCTATAATCCAGTGTCCATCGCTCAGATGCTAGCCGCTGCAGCTAATGGGAGCCCATCTGATACGGATAAGATGATAGAAAGAGACGGTGCATTTTATCACTACGACTACCACAGCAGCATCGTCGCAGAGCAAGCAGCAGATCTACGAGAAAAGATTCAAGATGTCCAGCACCTATGCCGCTCGTATCTGGAGAAAAGCGCGACTTGCTTTATTTCGCTTGGTACTTCCATTGTACATCGTTTGAAGTCCACTGGCGCTATCGTCTCTAATTGTCATAAGATGCCCCAGGCTCTTTTTGAACAGAACTTTCTCAGTCACCAAGAGATTTTGAGCGCGGTAGAGCAAATGATCAGCAATGCTAAAGCGATCAATCCTGATATAAAAATTATTTTCACAGTCAGCCCCGTCCGTCACACGCGCCATGGACTCGTCGCCAATCAGCGAAGCAAAGCAGCCCTGATCAGTTGCATTCATAGCGTCATCGACCAGTCCAATGACTGCCACTACTTCCCCTCCTACGAAATCCTACAAGACGATCTGAGAGATTACCGATTCTACAGCCATGACATGATCCATCCATCAGCAGCAGCCGTAGATTATATTTGGGCCTACCTGATCGATACCAGCTGCTCCGATCAGACTAAGACCTTATTGAAGAAAATAAATCAGATCAATACCAGGCTCCATCATCGACCACTTCGTGACAATCCTGCTAAGAGACGCCCCTTCTTAGAGAAGCTATTGGCAGACATGCAGACTCTCGAATCAGAAGTGCCCACCATCAGATACCAAGATGAAAAACATATGGTCGAAGAAGAGCTGTCAGCTTTAGACCAATAGATCAAATGATTCGTCTGACCTTCGCCTGAGCCAAATCGAAGCCTTGCTGACATCCTTCATGATGCAAAAGATTGATGCCAGGGCGCTTCCCGATATCCAAGCTGCCCAGTCGATCAGCATAACCCAATGCCTCCGCCCCATTGAGCGTGGCCCACAATAGTAGATTCTCAAACCCGACGAAAGACTGATACTTATGAATGGTCTTCATCTCCTCTAATATGGATAGCTGCCAATTAGAAGTGAGGCTGTCTGTCCCTAAGGTCATCTTAGCTCCAGCCTTAATAAAAAGCTCATAAGAAGGCAGTCTGTTTTCTATATACAGATTGGCATTCGGACAGCTGGCAAAATACACCTGGCTACCCCAGCTACTTGCGAATGCGATGTCATCGGCGTCTGCTATGGTATTATGCACTAAGATGGTGCGATGACGTGGATCCATATACTGCAGTGCATAGCGGATAGACCTCTCTCCTGTGGGCCTGAACTGATCCAGTGGCAAGCCAAATCCATCATAGAAGCGCAGCATATCCCCCGTCTTATCTAAGAAAAATTGGTTTTCATGCGTAGTCTCCTGGTTATGTAAGCTTACAGTCTGTTGGGACTCACCATTCAGCTGATTGATCTGACTAAATAATGATGGAGAGACGGAATAGGGGGCATGAGGGACCATAGACTTCCGATGACCTGCTGAGTCATGATGACCATCGTAGACAGCTCGGTACTGATTGAAAATCTCTTGGGACTTAGCATCATCTAGAAAGTCAAACGCCTCCACAAATGTGTAGTAGCTGATGCGACTGTTCAGCTTGGTCTCAGCTGTATCGAGCTGATTAGAGATATCACCTACAGCAACGATGCCTTGGTCATACATCTCCTGATCCGCTCTTCTGATAGCGTCTACAATCTCCTCTTTAGCAAAATCTCGAAACTGCACCACACTCT
Organism: uncultured Saprospiraceae bacterium; assembly: GCA_937929945.1. Lineage (GTDB taxonomy): Bacteria > Bacteroidota > Bacteroidia > Chitinophagales > Saprospiraceae > CALFUK01. Next base: position 13,420 of record CALFUK010000033.1, on the reverse strand, counting down.
GGATGAAGGTGATCAGCCCCGTACCCGTAGAGACTTTGCCTCTCATATGTGATAGTTCAAGATGACAGTGAGTGTTGATGAATCCCGGAATGATAATCCCTGAATAGCTCTCCACTGATGCAGGATCATGATCAGCCGCAGGATCTATGCTCAGTATGGTGCCATCCTCATCAGTCACTAATACAGTGTCTCGCAGTGGAGCAGCACTTACCTGATGAATCTCGTCAGCGGTGATCTTTCTCATGAAGGAAAACTAAAAAGAAATGGGCAAGAAATAAAATGGATGGGCGAAAGAGATATCGCTATCGCATCATTTTTAAGAGTGGGGAGGTCAGAAAGTTTGTCTTACTTTCCACCAGAATATCTAAAGCCTTATCAGCCTTCTTGGAGAAATGGTGCAGCTCTTTGATCACACGGCAGAACTCATCAGAGTCAGTACATTTGGACTCGATGCATGAGCTGGTCTCAAGTAGCTGTAACATAGGCTCCAGTTCCTTCTTTTTACGTCTGGCAATAATCAGCTGAAATACCTTCCAAAAGTCCTTCTCTGCAATGAAGAATTCCTTTCGCTCTCCTTTAATTAATACCTTATGGATAAGGCCCCAATCCAGAAGAGCTCTCAGATTCATATTGACATTGCCACGTGACATCTCCAGATCCGTCATCACCTTTTCTGAGCACATGGGTTGTGGAGATATGAGTAATAAGGCGTGGATCTGACCCATCGCACGATTCACACCCCAGTCCATACAGAGCTTGCCCCACTCTGATATAAAGGTCTCTTTTGCTTCAGTCAGTTGCATGTCTTTGTTTTTATGAGAGAGTACGAATCAAATGAATACTAAGCTTACCAAGGCTCAAAAGAGTCAATTATTAGAATTCACCCTCATGAAATAACAAGGAATCAATGTTATTAGCGGATAATTGTTTAGCGACAGGAGCAATTTTTGGCTTATTGATTCTAATTGACCTTAACGAATGGGGCCTTGACTACTTGAGCTTTCAGTTTTTTTCTGCCCGTATCGATTAGCACAGCGGTCCCTTTCTTATGATACGGCGCATCGATGTAGCCTAAGCCAATCGGTACTTCCAGCGTGGGTGATAAGGTACCAGATGTCACTTGTCCAATCAGCTGCGAATCCTCAGAAAAAATCTGATAGCCATGCCTCGGGACTCTCCGATCCTCCACCTGAATGGCGCAGAGTCGTCTCTTTACCCCAGCCTCTTTCTGCGTGATAAAGAGATCTTTCGATGGGAAATTCTCAGTTTTACTGAGCTTCGTGATCCATGATAGGCCAGCATCTATAGGCGAGGTGGTATCGTCTATATCATTACCATAGAGGCAATACCCCATCTCCAATCTAAGAGTATCCCTGGCTCCGAGGCCTACGGGAGATAGTCCGTGGGCTTTACCTTCTTCTAAGAGATGATTCCAGACTCCCACCAGGCTGTCTGAGGGTATGTACAGCTCTACACCACCAGATCCAGTGTATCCCGTCGCAGAGATAATGATATCAGATAGACCGAATAAATCGCCCACCCGAAAGTGGTAATAAGCTAATCCAGACAAATCCAGATCACTGAGGCCATCGATGAATGCTAAGGCGTTTGGACCCTGTAGTGCTAACAGGCCATACTGATCTGATACGTTAGTGAGTGTCGCATCGTACTGATTGCGAGCTGCAATCCAGTTATAATCTTTCTCTATGTTAGAAGCATTCACGACTAACAAATATGCGGCCTCCGCTAACCGATAGATGATGAGATCATCTACAATCCCTCCTGCATCATTAGGGATACAGCTATACTGCGCTTGGCCAATGACTATGGTGGATAGGTCATTCGTCGTGACTGACTGCAGGAAGCGCAGTGCTTCAGGTCCTTCCACTCTAAACTCTCCCATGTGGGACACATCGAAGAGTCCCATATTATTTCTGACAGCGGCGTGCTCTTCCTTAATGGATGTGTACTGCACTGGCATATCGTAGCCAGCGAAATCTACCATTTTCGCTTGTAAGTCTACATGCGTTTGGTACAGGGGCGTCTTCTTTGTCATGGTCTTATTTACTTTATTATTGAATGACGACATCTTCGATCAGGTCTCCGATCTCTAAGCCATGTGCGATGTCCATACCTGATATCACCTGGCCAAAGATCGTATACTTACCATCCAAATGCATGGCGGGAGAATGCGTAATGAAAAACTGACAGGACTCTGTATGCGGTCCCGCAGAAGCCATGCCCAGCATCCCTTCTTGATCAAATGAGATAGGCGGCGTCTCGGACCTGATGGTATAATCAGAACTGCCATATCCATCGCCCCTCGGGCATCCACCCTGAGCGACAAAATTAGGCACCACGCGATGGAAGACCTTATTATCAAAATAATTCTGCTGCGCCAAATCGATAAAATTAGCCACCGTCCCAGGAGCCAGACTTGGTTTCAGCTGGATATCAATGTTTCCTTTGGATGTCTTAATTGTCGCTAATGTGGTATCCCCGACACCATTTAAGAGTTCCCAGTTGATCTCTTTCACAGTAGCTGATACGGCTTTATTGACGATCGTATCCATGAGTAGATTGATCGCATCAGCCATTAGATTATACGTCTCCAGCTCAGCGGGTAAGCTCAGCTCATTTTTCAGAGAGTCGAGATAAGAGTAGTCCATAGTCAGCTCATTAAATCCGACGGAGGCATCACTCAGCATCGTAGCGGCTGCAGCAGATTGTCCAGCATCACCATTCATCATGATGCTTTTGATCATGCCAGCGATCTCGCCCTTAGCGTATCGATTCTTCGATCTTGTATTGTAGGCCAAGCCCCATTTAGGACTTTTCAGAGTATTGTGCAGGCCCTCTACGAGGGCCGTCTTTACAGGAATGTCGCTGCTTGGGCTAAGGAGATCATGAAGACTCTTATAATTGAGTACATCTTCAGACAGGGCTTTGGCATAAGCCGCTTTGGCATATGGTTCTGCAGCTTCTGTCATGAGCGCACTTACCTCATTATAGACTATGTTTCTCGTGTTCAGGTAGCGATTTGGGACGTGTCTGAGGACTGCCTGGTAGAGCTTTGACTTTACTTGCCATGGGATATCTTTTTCTGCGTATTCTCTGTATATGCTGATGTCTCTGGCATTGCCATTATTCAGGACATATTCTGCTGCTACCATAGCTACATTGACATTATCATCTTCCGTGCGTGCTAGGACAGCCTCTATCACTTCGATGTAGTTGTAGCTGCTCAGAGCTCGGATGATATTGCATTTGACCCGATAGTCGGATTCGACATCGAGCTGATCCAGCAGGACTGACTGCACCTGCGGGCTATTGGTTTTTACTAGCGCTGCAGCGCAGGCCATTCTGATTTCCGGAGTTTTGCCTTCTTTGACCAGCTTGGCTATCTGAAATTTGAAGGGCTCGATATCTATGGTCTTTGCACGATAAAAATAATTAGCAGCAACGCTTTTGATCTGATCAGTCACGCGCAGATTATTCAGCAGGTAGTTCATGCGCTCCGTACCAGCATCGGAGTAAATATCTCGCAGAGCAAAGTTATAGATCGATTTGGCCTGACCCAGCAGCAGCTGAGTATCATCATCTGTATATGACTTGACACTGCTGATGTTTTCTAGGCTTTGCTTTGTACCTAATTTACCTATCGCCTCTAAGACCATACGATTATACACAGTATTCTCACCGTGGATGGTGTCTTGCGATGCGAATGATCGGATTAAGGTGCCTTCGCTCGAAGGATCAGCTATTTGGCCAAGACTGTATACCGCCGCAGTTCGCACTTCTATGGAGCTATCCTGGAGAGCGGACTTCAGTATCGGTATGTATTCTTGCTTTTTAATTGATCCACAGACTTCGGCTGCTGCAGCTCTAACATATTTATTCTGATGCGAAAGCAATAATCTGATGCTATCAAGATTTTGTTGATTCGCGTGCTGATGGATGGATTGGAATATGGCGTCCTGCGTCGTAATTTGCTTATCGACTACTTCTTTTTCAGGAGCAGGAAGACATGAGGCGAGGGAGATGGAGATGATAAATAGTAAAAGCGAAAGATGATTCATAGACTGCATGAATACAAAAATAGTGAATCTCGCTTGATAAGAAGTGTCTAATATGAGTCAAAGAAAAGGTGCATACTCGAATAGCTCAAAGTATGCACCTCTTTATCCTTTTTATTTGATAGCAAACGCCTTTTTGACCTTAGCTACATAGTCCAGTTTCTCCCATGTAAACGTCTCTACATTCATCGTCTTGACCTTACCTGATCCGTCTGTGAAGCTCACTTGCTTCTTAGCTGGCACGCGGCCCATATGTCCATAGGCAGCGGTCTCTGAATAGATAGGCTTACGAAGTTTTAACCTACTCTCGATCGCATACGGACGCATATCGAAGAGTTTTTCTACTTTTTGGGCAATCTGACCATCTGACAGTTTAACCTTAGCAGATCCGTTCGTATTGATGTAAATGTTAGTAGGCTTAGCGACACCGATGGCGTATGATACCTGTACAAGCGCCTCATCGCACACGCCAGCTGCTACCAGATTCTTTGCGATGTGTCTGGTCGCGTAAGCTGCTGAGCGATCCACTTTAGATGGATCCTTACCAGAGAATGCGCCACCACCGTGAGCACCCTTACCGCCGTAAGTATCGACGATAATCTTTCTGCCCGTCAGGCCAGTATCGCCGTGTGGCCCACCGATGACAAATTTGCCTGTGGGATTGACGTGATAAGTGATTTTATTATCGAATAATTTTTTCAATGATGGCTTTACCATCTTTTTTACTTTAGGAATGATGATATTCTTTACATCATCCTTGATTTGCTTCAGCATCTTAGCATCATTGTTATCGAATGGATCATGCTGTGTAGAGACGACGATAGAGTCTATTCTAACCGGCTTGTTATCATCTGAATACTCAATGGTGACCTGTGACTTAGAGTCTGGTCTGAGGTAGGTCATCTGCTTACCTCCCTTTCTGACATCTGCTAAGACTTGCAGGATCTTATGAGATAGATCTAACGCAAGAGGCATGTAGTTTTCAGTCTCACTGGTGGCATAGCCAAACATCATACCCTGATCTCCCGCGCCTTGATCTTCTTTCTTCTTTCTTTCTACACCTTGATTGATATCAGGTGATTGCTCATGAATGGACGAGAACACCCCGCAGGAGTTGGCCTCAAACATGTATTCTGACTTAGTGTAGCCAATATTCTTGATGACATCACGGGCTATCTTCTGCACGTCTAGGTAAGTCTTAGTTTTGACTTCTCCAGCTAGCACGACCTGACCCGTGGTGACGAGCGTCTCGCATGCTATTTTAGACTGAGGATCAAATGCTAAAAAATGATCGACTAAAGCATCTGAAATCTGATCAGCTACTTTATCTGGGTGCCCTTCGGACACAGATTCTGATGTGAATAAATATGCCATTGATTTTGTATTGTTTTATTTGATGGTGCAATTAAATAATTCTTCTCCATTCATGAATCCCGTAATCTCATCATCGATCTGTACCTGGCTGACACCTTCTGGGGTTCCTGTGAATATTAGATCTCCCTTATTCAGGGTAAAATATTTAGATATGTGTGTTATCAGTGTTTCAAAATTAAAGAGTAAGTCTTTAGTATTCCCGACCTGCTGTACCTCTGCATTCTTCTCTAAGCGAAAATCGATGTCCTCATGACGCTCATACTTTTGCCAGCTGCCGACTAAGGCTGATCCGTCAAATGCCTTGGAGATCTCCCATGGATGCCGCTTCTCTTTTAATGTAGACTGCAAATCTCTTGCCGTAAAATCAATGCCCACGGAGACTGCCTCTATATAATCCAATGCAAAGGCAGGCTGGATGTGCTTACCATTCTTAGCGACTTTCAGGACCACCTCAATTTCGTGGTGAATGTTCTCACTGAATTCTGGATGATAAAAGACCCCCGGATCCTTCAGCAACGCTGTGACAGGCTTCATGAAAATCACTGGAGCTGTCGGTACTGGCCGATTACCCAGCTCTTTGACATGATTCACGTAGTTCAGGCCGATGCAAAATATCTTCATAGTTTCACATTCATTAAGCCAGATAATTCTTTCACCTCGGCCAGTGTCTTCTGAGCTTCTTTTCTGATTTCAGCCGATGCTTCTTTGATCTGGTATTTCAGTCCTCTTTTATCTTCCAGGATTTCGGCTTTTCTTTCTTTGAAGCCCTTTGTCAATTTGACTAATGACGCAGCCACCGTTTCTTTCAGATCGCTGTATCTCAAATTGCCACTCTGAAATGCTGACAGCTGCTCATCGTATCCCTCTCCGCCACTAGCTCTAAGCAGCTCAAAGAGATTCTCAACACCGGCACTCATCTCGCCATCGGGAGTCCCTCCTGTATCTGTGACGGCGGATTTTACCTGCTTGATGATTCTGGCTTCTTCAGCGAATACGCCGATGTAGTGCTTCTCACCCGCACTCTTACTCATCTTCTTCGTCGGGTCGGCTGGTGACTTTATTTTAGGTGTGTCCGTGTGCAGCGTCTCTGGCAGCACGAAGTAGTCTTTGCCCGTCGCATGATTGAAGCGATCTGCGATAGCCCTGGTCAGCTCCAGGTGCTGGTCTTGGTCTTTGCCGACAGGGACATAGTCTGCCTTATATATGAGGATATCAGCTGCCTGCAGGACTGGATAGTCGAATAGTCCTACTGAGATAAAGGAGTCCTTGCTCTTGGCGCTGCTGGACTGGCTCTTATCTTTAAACTGAGTCATGCGGCTGACATGGCCAAAAGAAGCAAAGCAATTAAATATCCAGCACAGCTCTGCGTGCTCTGGTATGAGTGACTGGATGAAAAGATTTTTGGGGTCGATGCCTACAGCTACCAGATCGACGATCAGATCCCAGGTCTGATTTCTGAGTTTAGCCGCATTATAAGGCATTGTGATAGCGTGGTAGTCTACTACGCCGTAGAAGCATCTGTATTTTTCCTGCAGATCTACCCAGTTTTTGACTGCACCAAAATAGTTTCCAAGGTGCAGTTCGCCCGTAGGCTGAATGCAAGATAAAACTCTCTTTTGATCAGACATCGATGAGTCTATTTATGGGCGATTAGCGATATTTCTATATTAACGAACTTGGGGAGATTCGCTACCTCAATGAGTTCTCTTGCGGGTGCTGTACTTTCTCTGAAGTACTCAGCGTAGATCGCATTGATCTCGCTGTATTGATTCATATCAGAGACGAATACGGAGCACTTCACGACATTCTCGAATGTCATGTCCGCTGCTAATAGAATGGCTTTTAGATTCTTCAGCACCTGATGTGTCTCAGCTTGAATGGAATCTTGGACCAGCTCACCGCTTTCAGGATCCAAGGCTATTTGCCCAGATACGTATAAGGTATCATTAGCCAGAATCGCTTGATTATAAGGGCCGACTGGACTTGGAGCTTTGGCGGTATTAATGATTTCTTTCATTGATAGATTATATCAGCACTGATTAATCTACGTCTGCGTCAGCTTGGACCAATAGTTTTCCTCTATAGTAGAGATCGCCGTCGTGATAGTATGCTCTGTGATACAGGTGAGCTTCACCTGTCGTCTTGCATACAGCGATTTGAGGAACCGTCAGCTTCTTGTGGGTTCTTCTTTTGTGCTTTCTCTGCTTGGAGATCCTACTCTTAGGATGAGCCATAATGCTACTTTTTTAATTAAACTTAATATTTTTCAGATCATTCCAAATATCATTCCCTTCTTCCTCTGGTGCGCTTTCTTTCTCTGATATGAGATAATCCAATGTCTTCAAATCACAATTTTGATATCCTTCTGCCTCGCAGTCCTTGGTAAATGAGATGGGTACGTTGAGATGAATCATTTCATAGATCATATCAGACACATCAAATTCTGAACACTCGTGGGGTATGAATGTAATGTCATCCTCCACCTTAGGTTCGTCCGAATACTTGACGAGATTCTGCTGCTCAGCCTGCATATCGACGGCTATCTCGGTCAAACATCGATCACATGGCACCTCCATATAGCCTTCACAGCTTAAGTCAAAGACTAACAATGAGGGCTTCTTCTCCAATGCCAAGGAGATATCGAAATGACCCTGAGTGATCAATGAACCTTCATAGCCCTTAAAAAACTCAGCATCGACAATAAAACTATAGGCATGATGACCATCATGTAGCCCCTTAATAGGCAATGAAAATGCTCTCTTTAGATCTTTCATTACGATCGGTATATCAAATGGAGCGCAAAGATAGACTTTTCCTATCGATTTCGCCAACAATTTTAAGCCATTGATCCACGATAAACGATGTCGTGAATCGCTTTGTGAAATAGATTATGAAAATAGTCATCTTTCCTGGTATTTTAAACAACATTATTTCTACCCTCTTCTCCTCAAAATTTTAAAGACTTTTCTTCTCTAAATCCCAACAGCTTTGTCCAATCACAAGCAATTTGCACTAAAAGCAAAAGAAGAAACTTCACTCGGTACAGCAGTAAGATATGGTCTTGAACAAAGAAGACTAAGCGAATGGCAATGAGGTACTGGGTTCTCTCAATTTTTGGTCACTTCAAATAAGTAGTTATGGGGAGTCACGGCTGTAATTATTCCGAGTCCATAATCGATATTAGAAGATGGCTCGTCACGGAATAAGGCAATACTTCATATCGATTCATATAGTGCAGCATATTCTGCATTTTATAAACATGTCGTCGTATCTACCACGAATACAGATGCCTTCTCCACGGAAAAGCCTGGATGAAGTATGGCCTGCTTGCCAAAGTAGTAGTGAACTTCTGAGGTGTCTTGAATCATCTCCCAGGAGTCGATCTGATCGTAGGCATCTTCGTATTTGATATCATATGAGTAGGGTCCAGATAGTGATTTGTCTTCGACACAAGTATCAGTCGTGAAGTAGATCGGGCAAGACCAGTCGCCCCACACGGTGCTGGTATCACAATTGACGATACAGATGATCTCGTATTCTTTCAGGGACAACACATTATTCACAACCACCGTATTAGTCGGCGACACCACCGTGAATCCACTATAGCAATCTTCATTCACTTCGAACCTCCAGGCATAGTGATCTATCCCAGCGACTCGACTGCAGCTCAGCTCCAGCTCATTCGGCCCCAGCTGATTGACTATGATTTCGGATGGATCTACGATGCCACAGTGGACTGTCACATCAGGTGTCAAGCAGTTGTCAACGAAATTTTTCATCTGAGTGCCGACTTCAGGATGAAAGCCCTGAGATAGGTCGATGCCGATTCCAGATGTCACATGACAGTAGCTCATGATCGTGCCTTTATTCGGCAGTATCGGCGCACTCGGATCAAAACAGTCAGAACCTTCCGCCTCCTCTACATTATCGATGACTCCATCACAGTCGGTATCATTATTATTCGTGACTGATCGCACATTAGAACAATCGTCTATCTGAGTATCATTGCCGTACCAGACACAGGCATGGGTGTGCTTGGAGCTTAGATTATGACCAATCTCATGTGCTATGACATTCACAGACCAAGAGTAGTTACTCAGATTAGCATTGTAATTAGTGAAAATTCTGCTGAAGGCATAGAGAGGTTTGTCATACGGACAGGAGGATCTTCGATTGGCGATGCCACCGAACTGATTCACTGTAGACAGCAGATGAGCGATTCTTCCATTGTAGTCGCCATCCAGCTCACATTTAAATTTATTAAGTAGTTCTCCAGATGATTCAGCCTGAGCAGCATCGTAGGGATCAGGCGTGGCCCACACGTCTATCTGAGTGACATTCAGATTGATGTTAGACATATTGAAGACAGCATTCACCGTATTGAGCAGTCCAGTGGTAAAGCTAATGACACTGCTCGTATTATTACCAAAATCCTGATACATGATGTGGTCGCACTCTACATATAGATCCACCGAGGACATCATCTGAGCTGTGCTCTTTCTTCGAAGTTTAGACATGTCAGGTATCGGCATCACATCCAGTGCACTCGCTTCTTCATCCGCGTGCTGACAGTCATACTGATGATTCGAATTCTTCTCTTCTGGATAGAGCCTGTACATTGACTTGTTATGATGAGTCAGATCACGCTCTATATTCCAATTGACACCACCATATGATAAGACACCCATGACCTGCTCATCTGAGATGGTGAGCGCTACGAGAGACTGCTTCTTACCAGCCACAGTACCTGTGTAAAATACCAGATCAGATGGATCAATCATCTCATCGTGATCCTGATGTCTGACTCTGATGATGGCCTTCTGATCGAAGAGCTTGGCAGGGCGAAGTTGGAGAACTTGGTTTTTGCCATTGGAAGATGGCAGCAGGATGTCTACTGGTTGAGCCGCCGACTTTTTGAGCGACTGAAGCACTGAGAGGTCCAGCTGCAAGCTGATGGCTTGGTCATGATTGATGACAGACTTCTTAGCATCGAGAGGCTCGAAGAGCCTGATTTGTGCATCGATCATAGAGCACCAGAGGCTGCAGCATAAAGTCAAGACGCAGATCAAAGTATACTTTACCATTCAATAGTTAAGACGAGAATATGGGCCATGCCCACAGCAGTCAAACGTTAAAACCCAAGAATCCGAGAAGCCGCTCCCATCTCTTATTATTTCAATGAGCCAATCATCTTTTCTGGCTTCACCCAGCTGTCAAATTCTTTAGCAGTCAAAAAGCCAAGACTAACAGCGGCTTCTTTGAGGCTTGTGCCTTTCTTATAGGCCGTCTTCGCGATAGTCGCTGCATTGTCATATCCGATTTTCGTATTAAGTGCCGTGACGAGCATCAGCGAGTTATGCAGCAGATGATTGATTCTATCATGATCAGGCTCGATGCCTTTGGCGCAGTTTTCATTGAAGCTATTACAGGCATCACCGATCAGTCTGGCAGAGGTCAGAAAATTATAAATCATCATCGGCTTAAAGACATTCAGCTCGAAATGCCCTGTCATACCTCCAATGTTAATCGCCACATCATTACCGCATACTTGGGCCATAGCCATCGTCAGCGCCTCTGACTGTGTCGGATTGACCTTACCAGGCATAATGGATGAGCCTGGCTCATTCGCGGGTATCTTGATCTCTCCGATACCACAGCGTGGACCAGAAGCGAGCATTCGGATATCATTTCCAATTTTCATTAACGATACTGCCGCTGTCTTAAGCGCGCCATGAGCTTCTACGATAGCATCATGAGCCGCCAGTCCTTCAAATTTATTTTTACCTGTGATGAATGGTAAGCCGGTCAGCTTAGCGATATGTTTCGCGACTTTCTTATCATATCCTTTGGGTGTATTCAGCCCCGTACCGACGGCTGTGCCTCCCAGTGCTAATTCTGATAAGTGGGCCAGCGTATTCTTTATAGCTTGAACCCCATGCTCTATCTGAGATGCATAGCCACCAAGCTCTTGCCCCAGCGTCACAGGTGTGGCATCCATGAAGTGTGTCCGGCCTATCTTGACCACTTTATTGAATTCTTTGGCCTTAGCTGTCAGTGTCTGGTGTAGTGACTCCATCGCTGGTATTGTCAGCTTGACCACCATCTCATAGGCAGCGATATGCATCGCCGTCGGAAAGGTATCATTGGATGATTGTGACTTATTGACATCATCATTCGGGTGGAGGTATTTTTGATCATCTGTGAGCTTACCGCCTTTGAGCACATGACCTCTATTAGCGATCACTTCATTGACATTCATATTCGTCTGTGTGCCTGAGCCCGTCTGCCACACCACTAGTGGAAACTGATCGTCTAATTTGGCAGCCAATATCTCTTTACATACTCTGGCTATGACAGAGGCCTTCGCCTTAGGCAGCACGCCCAGCTCGGCATTCGTCATAGCTGCTGCCTGCTTCAGCACAGCATAGGCTCTGATCACTTCGATGGGCATCTGGTGTCCGCCTATTTTAAAATTCTGAAGAGAGCGCTGTGTCTGGGCACCCCAATATTTATCTGCTGGCACTTTAATGGAGCCGATGCTGTCTTTTTCTTTTCTAAAAGCCATATGATCTTGCGTTATGATTGGGGACAAAAATATGATTATTTCTCATTCTTCAAATGTGTATGGGGAGTCGAAAAGCTTGGTTTTAATTCACTCAGAGATTAAGAGTGAGCCAATTCTCTCCAGCACCGTTAAACTTCTTATCTTTACCCGTGTTCTTTTCATAGTGTCCAGCATTAGGATGCTTCTATTTATTTAACTCAAAATACAAACAGATATATGGCTTTTACACTACCAGACTTAGGATATGCATACGATGCATTGGCTCCTGACTTCGATGCGAAGACAATGGAAATACATCACACCAAACATCATAACGGCTACACCACAAAACTGAATGCAGCAATCGAAGGCACTGACTTGGCTGACAAATCAATAGAAGAAATCCTAAAGGGACTGGACATGTCCAATGGTGCTGTCAGAAATAATGGTGGCGGATTCTATAACCACAGCCTGTTCTGGAAGGTATTAGCTCCTGATGACAGAGGCAGACTCTCAGGCCCATTGAAAGAGGCCATCGATAAAAAATTCGGATCAAAAGATGCATTCGAAGAGACCTTCGCGAAAGCTGCTGGGACGAGATTTGGCTCAGGCTGGGCATGGCTGTGTAAGCATGATGATGGATCAGTAGAGGTCTGCTCCAGTCCAAATCAAGATAATCCACTGATGCCAGGTGTCGGCTGTGGAGGTACGCCTATCTTAGGCATAGATGTGTGGGAGCACGCCTACTACCTCAACTACCAGAACAGAAGACCTGACTACGTGAAGGCTTTCATCAAACACATCAACTGGAATGAAGTAGAAAAAAGATACGAAGCAAAGTAGTCTTCCCTAAGCAATAATCTTATGATGCCTCAATTGTTATGCGATTGGGGCATTTTTATACCTGCATATCAGCACCGTGAGCACGGCATTGACAAATAATCGCCTCCGACATAAGGCAAAGCATGTTTATTGATCAGTAGGTCTTTCGTTGTCTTTCGGTATTACAAAAAAGAAGAAAACCTGCATAATTAACAATGAAAGAGAACATGCTAAAGCCAGCACTATACAGACTAGCTTTGATGTAGACATGGAGGTATGAGTCGACATCAGAATATCTAAAGAATGGAAGATCAGAGCTACAAAAAATAGATTAGAAAACGAAAACATGCCCTTAAAATATTCCATTCTTGTAGTGGTAGTTTTCAATTTGTCTCTTAATGCTTGAACCATACTTTATTATTCTATTACTAAAATAATAAAAAACCCTTGGCACATCTGCACCAAGGGCTTATATATTCTAATTCCTAATCAGCTGATCATCGCTGTATGATGATACGCTCATTCTTACTGATCACATTATTTCTGATTGTGACAAAATAGAATCCAGGAGCTACATCTGACACATCTATGGATTTAGTCATTT
>CALFUK010000032.1 GCA_937929945.1 uncultured Saprospiraceae bacterium | reverse complement strand
ATAAAATCAGTTCCAGAAGAACAATTAGAATTGGACCATAAATACTTAGAAAGTAAATTATTGATTTTAGATTCTCTAATTAACTGTGAATCAAAGTGCTTTTACTAAAATCCATGTCCACAAAGTCACCAGTAAGTTATCGCCAATACCATAATAGCTTTATCAATTAGCTTGTTATGAGCATTATCCCAGCAATTTCCTTTTCTGGACATGCTCTGAGTACCATGAGCTGATTTGATTAAATCAGTAAATTCATGACATGCGTACATGCGTACTGTACGACACGGTCCGAATGAAACAAAAAGTCTTTAGCTGGTTTTCTAAATGTGCAAGCATTATTGAATGCTGATAAAGCTACCGCCTTCTCAATCTCCACCCCCTAACACCACCATCACCGCAAAATGATCCGAAGCATAGTGCAGCAAATCAGAATCCGTCAACACGGCATGCTTCTTCACCTTCAGCGTTGAATCCGTAGAGAGATAGATATAGTCTATTCGACGAGTAGTCGGCTCAGAATAAGCAAAGCCATTGAAGGTGCCATGGGAGCCAAAGGGCGGTGTCTCTGAAATGGTTTTGGCGTCGTCCATCTGCATGGAGAGCCAGGTGATGAGATCACTCTCAGGTTCAGAGTTAAAGTCACCCATGAGGATGACGGGGTGCTGCTGTGTATTGATGGCAGCGATCTTATCTAAGATGAGCTCTATGCCGTGCTGTCTGGCTTCGGTGCCGACGTGATCGAGATGGGTGTTAAAGACCCAAAATACCCGGCCACTTGCTTTTTGCTGGAAAAGGCCGTAGGTACAGATACGCGGATAGGCCGCATCCCATCCCTTCGACACCTTGTCAGGGGTGTCAGAGAGCCAAAAGGTATGGGCATCACTGACGCTGTAGAGCTCGGCATCATAGAAGATGGCAGAGTGCTCGCCCTGGTCACCACCATCTCGGCCATGACCAATGTACTGGTATGAGGGCAGCGCAGTATCGATGGCTTTCGTCTGGTGGGGTAGGCCCTCTTGGATACCAAATATGTGGGGCGCGTAAAACTGGAGCTGACCGAGTAAAAATGCTCTGCGATGAGGCCAGGCATTCTCGCCATCGGAGGCGACATCCAGCCGGATGTTATAGGTCATGACGCTGATCTCTTGAGCTGCAAGTGGTGTGTGTATCATAAAGAGGAATAAGAATAAGTACTTTATCATAGCCGTGACTTTAGCTGATGGACACGAACATAGACAATTAACATCTGCTTAAGAAATAATGACCAATATTGGACTTCTGTCTGCCTAAAGAATCTATCAGATTTATATTGAAAATACAACGCTGCAGGCGAGCATTCATGCCTCGTATGGTAAAGACGAGTAAGATACCTATAGCAGCAGCGATGAAGCTACTTCCATGCATAAGCGTGGGCTCAGCCGATAGGTAGAGGGATAAAAGTAGACCACAGCCCGCACCCAATAGAATGGTGAGTAATAGACGCCTCATGTCTGGTACAGATCTTTGCAAGAATCCATGGTTCATAGATTCTAGAGTAGTAAAATATTGATGGTTGCTGTTTTGCGGAGCTTAATACAGCAGCTGGAGATTAGATTTATGGCATGACCATAGTCTATAGCAGCGCTCTTATAGAGAAGAACAATTGACCTGGATGACCAGTCCAAAGCTTTCATCGCTCTGCCATAATATGTTTGTGAATGGATGTTTTCCACTTGGGTGTCTTAGTTATCTACGTCATAGACGTTCATATGTTTTCATTTCGATACAACTAAGTGCCTGTATCTTTGACGATGGATGATGCAAATATGAATGTGATGCATCCCTCTCCCAAATGAAATGTCATGAACTGTCAAATTCATGTTATGAGTTGTTAAAATAAATAAAATCAGAAAATTATACAGGCTGCTCTGTCTGGATGGAAAAGGATTGATCAATCAGGCACAGCAAACGAAATAATGCATTAGCGAGAATCATAGAAGTGATTATTCGCCTTTATGCTGATAGATCACCTTACCTTCTTTGATGGTCGTCAGGACCTGGATGTCCTTAATAGCCATGGGGTCCACGGTCAGCGGATTAGCGTCGAGGATCACTAAGTCTGCGAGTTTGCCGATTTCGATTGAGCCTTTGAGGTGATCGATGTGGTGCTGGTAGGCACTGTTGATGGTCAGTGCTTTGAGACCTTCGTAGGGCGTGATTCTCTCATCGGGACCCATGATGTGCTTGACGCGTGACTGTCGCACCACTGATGTCCACAGCAGGAAGAGCTGATTGATCGGTGTCACATTATAGTCAGTGTGATTCGTCACGGTGATGCCAGCATCTATGGCAGACCGCATGGGGCTGAGGAAGTCAGCTCTTTCTTTTCCGAGATTGAGGGTATGGACATCTCCCCAGAAGAAGGCATGATTCGTGAAGAAGCTGGGAATGAATTCATAAGCCTTATATTTCTCTAGCTGGTCTGGTCTGACAAATTGAGAATGGATCACGACCGTACGCTGCGCATCCAGCGGGAGTGCTGACTCGTTCACGACTTTCTCATGGGTGTCTAAGAGCATGTCAATGGACGCATCTCCATTACAGTGGACATAGAGCTGTATGTCATTTTGGTAGCAGGTCTGCATCAGGCGCTGGAGCTCTTCTGGCTGGACCATAGGGAAGCCTCGGCACTCACTGGTACAGCCTGGTACTTGAGTGAGGTATGATTTTTTGAAGTAGGCCGTCTTGCCCTGTGGTGATCCGTCAGTGGTTATTTTCATGCCGGCGAGCCGCAGGCCATTCTGGTCGTTTCCAAATTCATCCAGCTGCATGAAGTAATCTGCTTCTCGATAGCTGCCTAAGGCTTGTATATCGATGTAGAGCTTATCTTGGGCAGCGGCTGATTTTAGATATTCGTAGGACTGACTGTCAGTGAGGCCATCCTGGGCAGTGGTCACACCATGGCTGGCATAGTAGGCCTGCGTCATCTGGAGGAGGCTGGCGGCTTGGGCAGCTGTGGCTTGAGGCATCGCCCCGATCATCATGTACATGGCGGATTCTTGTAAGAGTCCAGTAGGCGCGCCAGTGTCAAAGTCTTTGACGATCATACCGCCAGGCGGCTGGGGTGTATGTTCGTTGATGCCAATCATTTCGAGTGCTTGGTCATTCGCCACGCCCATATGGAATGAAGTATGGATGATGAAGACAGGATGATCTGGCAGCGCTGCTGATAGTTCAGAGGCAGTGGGGTGTCGTCTTTCTGTTAGCTGATCAGGGTCATAACCCCAGCCGAGGACCCATTGACCCTTAGGAATATTTAGTTTTTGCTGGTGCTCCTGCAGACGCTTTAGGATGTCTGGTATCGTTTTGATGGAGTCTACTGGAGGCGCATTTAGATTGGCCTGGGCGATCATCTTCATCCCCAGGGTGAAGTGACTGTGCGCATCGACGAAGCCTGGGATCATGGTGCGGCCTGCGAGATCTATCACTTCCGTATGCACTCCGGTTAGGGCTCTGACTTCAGCCATTGTGCCAGCAGCTACTATTTTCCCCTCCAGCACTGCGACTACCTCTACCTCTTGCTGCTGATCATTCATGGTAATGATGACGCCATTATGATAGACGGTGTCAGCTATTTCTGCACTGGCTGAAGGTACGGCTGTTCCACAGCTCCAGCAGAAGAGACCCAGATAGAGTGTGGCGAAGACTAATGTCTGCAGTTTCATGTGTTTAAATTTCAAGGCGAAATGCCAATCTGCAAATAAATAAGTTCAATCATCCACTTGGGTGTCTTAATTATCTACGTCATAGACGTTTCATGTATTAAAAATTTATAACTGAATGCCAATCTACAAAGAACTAAGCCAGTTCATCCCCTAGTGCGCTTTATTGATTCGGCTTATAGATGTTTGATCTGATAAAGATGCATTGCTCATCTGATTTGTTAAAAATGAATGTGGGTCATTTTAAATCAAATCTGAAAGGTATAATAAATTGATATTCAATATTTTACACGATTCTGATGTTCGCATTGCAATCGCTGGACGCGGGTTAAGATCTTAGTTTGGTATCAAAGAATAAGTTTTCGATCAATGTTTCAAAGGATACAATTCGAAAGTACGACAATGACTGTGGTGTCAGTACAGTCATGTACTTCGAGCCAAAGGCAGGCATCGGAAGAATGTATTTTCTAATATAAGTATGGAAACAGGTGCATTAGAAAGATGCGTTTTATGGGATCATGAATCTGTTGTTTCAAAAAGACATGTAAAGTGAATGACCCGCTTAGGTTAACGGAATGGTAGGCTCAGAAAGAAATTAAATGATGATAGGGTAAATACCAAGTATCTTCGATGGTCATTATATTGCAGATCCGCTTCTTATGAGCGCTTTCTTACTTAACTTTAGATTTTGAGAATTATGCCATGTATTTAAGTAGCCAATGAATAATGAGACAGTCAAAAGGCCGCCACTCACATACTTTTTAACTGAGCTAATCAGAGGCGCCTGGGATCGATTGGGCTCATGGAGCTACCGCAGGTCATTTCCCAGCACTGAGTCGGCTGATCCACATCCGGTATTAGTGATACCAGGCTTATTATCAGATGATGCCAGCACCAAGCCACTGCGAAGTGTGCTAGAGAAAATGGGGCATCATGTATATGGATGGGAGCAGGGGCGCAATCTTGCCCAGCTGTCAGATGTGGAGTCATTGGAGCAGCATCTGGTCAACATATTCGAGAGGCATCAAGCCAAGGTCAGCATCATTGGGTGGAGCCTGGGAGGTCTATATGCTCGTAAGATTGCAGCTGATCAGCTGGAGATGACTCGCCAGATCATTACCTTGGGATCGCCCTACCAGGATATTCATGCACCTAGCTGGGCGTCTTACACCGTCAAGTTCTTGTGGCGGACGAAGGAGATAGAGATTCCCACTGCGCACCAAGGTTGGATTAATGGATTAGCTGCGGCGAGGCAAGTCGCTACTACTTCAATATACAGCAAGCAGGATGGCATTGTCCCTTGGAGCTGCTGCATTGAGGAGGTAGAGGATGAGCTGCATCAAAATATAGAGGTGTCCAGCAGCCACACCTCCATGATCGCGAATCTAGATGTTCTGAAAATATGTGTGGATAGAGTCAACAGTGACATCGCTGACTGGGCTCCTTATCGAAAAGCGTAATTTTCTGCTATTAATCTAACTCTTTGATTAATAGTCAATTAAGCATATATTTGTGTACCTCACACAGCGGAATCACTGCTCTTAGCCACATATTTATAGATCGTAACTCTCGTGTAACTCAGCTGTAACTGTGCCTTCTGATATTTGTGTCATCAAGTAAAAATTAAAACAGTACAAACATGGCCTCAACAGCAAATACCACAAAAAAGAATCTCGGCAAAGTGAGAAAAAACGTTTTAGAGAATGTCGACACAATGAATGACAATCTCATCACCACTGCAGATCAGTTCATTGATGGTGCTCTGGCAACAGGTGCTAAATGGCAAAAGCTTATCGGTAAGGCAATCAAAAACAGCAAGCCACTATTGACAAAGCAGATCAATATCGTATTCGATGGTGTAGAGACATTCCAAACTCAACTTGTCGATGGAAATAAAAGAATCAAGAAATTGACTGGTTTTGACTCTATCGAAGCGGCTAACAAAGTAGAAGATGTCGTAAAAGAGAATACAGACAAAATCTTCAGCTTAGTACAGACAACAGCTCAGAAAGCAGAGAAGACCATCAAAAAAGCAGAATCTACAGTGAAGTCTACAGCTGACTCAGCTCAAAAGACAGCTAAGAAAGTAGAGTCAAAAGCGAAAACCACTGCGAAGAAAGCAAAGAAGACGGTCAGAAAATCTGTTAAAAAAGCGAGCTAAGCGATAAGCTCCATTCCCTATTACTCAAAAATAAAAATCCATATCATGGCTACTAAAAAAGCAAATACAAACACAAAAAATAAATTCGAAGCAAGATTAGAAGATGTAAAAGACATCACTAAAGTTGCTAATGACTTCGTCCTTGAGACTGCCGAAGATATCCTGGAAAAAGGATTCAAAAACGGCGCAAAATGGCAAGAAATCGGAGAGAAGTCTCTGCAAGGTGGGCTAAAATTAGCTGCGACTCAGCAAGATTTGTTCTTTGATTCATTAGATATGCTGAAAGGTCAATTCAAAGTCGGAAAATCAAGGTTTTCCAACTTGTTCAGCAAAAACTAAGATAAGATCTAAGCTTTACGGTACACAAGTCAAAGATTAGTCCCAGACTGATCTTTGGCTTACTTTTTTCTAACACCTTGTTTTACACCTTTTTAAAAGAATCAGAATTCACCTCAAGAATCGATACATCATACACTGATAGCTCGATTTTGCTTCTCCATCTGATCTAGATAACTATCTTATATACGGATTCGTAGTGCAGCTGACTTAAATAGCTGTAACTGTCTCATTTTCAATATCATATGCGTGTAATTTGCAGCTGATTCGATCACGGATGTACGGTAAAATTGGTGGGACTCCGGTTCCAATAATTGAATTTTGCTGAATCATTTAGCTTTGATTGTTTGTTGTATTATCGTCGATCAGGTGATTGCATAAAAGCTGAGAATTATTTTCAATCCTCAGGTTTTATTTAATTACATTGCGAGCGTGAGCTGATCCTCATCATTTAGCGTAACATGAAGCGTCTATGACGCAGATATCTAAGACATCCGAGTGGATGATTGACTTACTTATTTGCTGATTGTCAATGTGTTGCGAAAATTAAACGTTTGAAATGTCAGCAGTAATAGATATGCCAAAGGAAGTCAAAAAGCCGTCATTTTTGTGGTTTTCGACAGAGATCTGGAGAGCAGCACTAGAATATGGTCTGATGGTGCCTTACAGGTACTTTCACTCTCAAGAAGTCGCTGGTGATGGTCATCCCGTACTTGTCATCCCAGGATTCATGGCGACTGATAAATCGACCCAACCACTCAGAGACTTTATGGACGAGCTGGGCTACAGCTCATATGGCTGGGGACTGGGTCGTAATTATGGTGATGAAGAGCACCTGGACCTATTGCTCCATCAGGTGGACGAGCTATATCAGAAGCATAAGCAGAAGGTCACGCTGATCGGATGGTCTCTCGGAGGCATCTTCGTCAGGCAGACCGCTAAGACAAATCCACACCTGATCAGGCAGGTCATTACGCTTGGCTCACCATTCGGATCTATCACGGATTCTAATCGGGCCTCATGGCTGCATAAACTCATCACGGGTGGAAAAGGGGATGACATCATTGACCCAGAATTATTACTCGACATCCCTAAGCCAGCGCCAGTGCCCACCACTGCCATCTACAGTAAGCAAGATGGTATCGTCCCATGGGAATACTGTATGGAAGAGGAGTCAGACATCCACCAAAACATTCAAGTCATAGGGAGTCATTTAGGATTCGGTGTGAATCCTATTGTACTCAATATTATTGAAGACAGACTCCGATATAACGTGAGCGACTGGGTAAAATACCAAGCTAAATCTAAGTTTGAAGAGAGACTAATCATAGAGCAAGACTGATGTGGAATTTGAACGAGGATGGCCTGCTAATCCAACATGCATCTATTTTATCGCAAGCATTATGGTTTACAATAGATTAAGCAAGTCAATCAAATTTTCCTGTAAGTTATTTAGTATATAAAACTTACAGAATTCTAAAGTGACTTATAAAGAAGTCTTAGATATATCTCATCATTCTAAGAACTGATGGTTAGAATCATAAAGGATGTGGTCGAATACAATGAACTAAAAATTGAGACAGATGGTGCTCAGCCTTAGTGTTCTGATTGATCATAAATAGGATTGCACAGTTAGCGTAGAACAAATTCACCAAATCAAATCTGATTTACCTTCTTTATTGTATATTATTCTTTTGTTTGACACCACAACTAAAAGGATATGATTCAGAAGATGCTGAGTACACTGCGACTAGGAACCAAGGATCTTGATGCGATGGAGCCTATATCTGGAATGGATGCTACCTTTTTGTATGGAGAATCGACCACCACACCCATGCATGTGGGTAGTGTATCGATCATAGAGGGCTCCTTAGAGTTTGATACCTTCAAGAAGATAGTCGCCTCTCGCTTGCATCTGATGCCCATCCTCAGAAAAAGATTAATCAATGTGCCTCTCGGCGTCGACTATCCATTCTGGGTGGATGATCCTAATTTTGATATCAATCTACACCTGCATCACGTAGCCTTGCCACAGCCTGGAGACTGGAAGCAGCTGAGATCGATGGCTTCTGACATCTTCAGTCAGCAGCTTGATCTGTCCAGACCATTATGGTCATTCACATTTGTCGAAGGGCTTAATAAGCTATCACAAGTACCCAAAGGATCAGTGGCCATCATTTCCAAGGTGCATCACGTCGCAGTAGATGGTGACGCAGGCAATACATTGATGAGCATCATCTATGATATGTCTGACAAGGCACAAAAAATACCCGAACCAAAACCATATAAGCCCAAGCCACTGCCTAACGACATTCAGGTAGCGATGAAGAGTGCCCTGGGCTTTGCGCGTAAGCCGCTGAAATTTCCAACCCTGGTCAAAGATGTGGTCACCTCCACGCTAAAGGCCGGCATGCTCACGCGTACGCAACATCTCGATCCACCTACAGCCGCTTTCTCCGCTCCACGGACACCCTTCAACGGAATCGTATCGGCACAGCGGATGTGGGATACCTCCATTCTATCCTTAGACAGAATCAAGGCACTCAAGAAGATCATGGGTGTCACCATCAATGATATGATCTTAGCGATCTGCGCAGGAGCCCTGAGAAGATATCTGGATGAAAAGAATGAGCTCCCAGCTAAGCCTCTGGTCGCCATGGTGCCGATCTCTACCAGGGACAAAAGCTCAAAAGCGACGCAAGGCAATGAGGTCTCAGTGATGCTGGTCCAGCTGGCGACTGATGTGGAAGATCCCATCGAGAGATTAGAAGCGATATATGATAATACGATCAGAGGAAAGACCTACCAAGGTGCGCTCGGCGCTAAGTCGATTGCCTCCATTGGAGAAGTGGTCCCTTACGGCATAGCGAATCAAGCAGCTAAAATATACACTCGATATAATCTGGCGAGACTCCACAGGCCAGCCTTTAATCTGGTCATTACGAATGTACCAGGGCCGCAGTTTTCGCTCTATACTCACGGGCATAAAGTCCACACCATCATGGGTACCGCACCCATCATCGATGGCATGGGTCTGATGATAGCGGTATTGAGTTATGATGGTAAGGTGACGATCACCACGACATCTGACACTAACTCGATGCCAGACCTGAGCGTCTTCTCTACGTACATCAGAGACTCGGCTAATGAGTTGGAAAAACTCATCCTCAAATACGATAAGGCAGGCAAGAAAAAATCAAGTGCTGGTGCAAAGAAGAAGACATCCGTCAAGGCTGAGTCAGATCAATTATTCGATACGGTCAAAAAATATTTGAAAGCCAATCCCAAATTTTTGAGAGCTGATACAGGTACCTATCAGTTTGAAGTAAAAGTGGGTGATGCGGTCAATCACTGGCAGCTGCTATTCAATAAGCCACCAGGGACGATCAGACGGGGCAAGGCGAAAAATCCTGATGCGACACTTAGAATAAAGGATGAACATCTGGCTAAAATAGGCCGAGGCCAACTCAAACTGCAGACCGCATTTATGCAGGGCAGACTATCCATAGAGGGAGACTCTGAAAAGGCCATGAAGTTGGCAGCGGTACTTATGAAAATTATCAAAGCAAGTAAGGCATAAGATCATCCACGACATCCATCTTCAATGACACGTCTATGGTACAGATAAATTAAGCAAGCTAAATGGATGATAAACTGAGTCAGGGCATTTAGTTCTAAAATTTAAACGAATGAAATTAGTCGAAGAAATACTGCAGGACCCCGAATACCAAGCGATCCTCACGACCCTGGCAGAAGAAGACAAGATCCAGAAGTCAAAGCTGGAGGCAGAAGCTAGGTCCTACCTGGAGGAGCTGTGCTGTGAGCACAATCCCTATGCTGACAGTGCCATGTTTGAACTGATCAAGTTCACCCTTTCGAGAGGCTATGATAAGACGATAGATGTAGACCCAGGGGAGATCAAGGCACTGAGTAAATTAATGCGCAGGAACTCCGTAGCATTTGTCATGACCCATAAGACATACATAGACATGTGGGCACTGACCTTAGTGTTGGCCCGACATGGTCTTCCCATACCCTTCATCTTTGCTGGGATTAATCTCAGCTTCTTTGGCATGGGTAATTTTGGGAGGAAGGCTGGCATTATATTCATCAGGCGGGCCTTCAAGGATAATAAATTATATAAGGCTACGCTAAGAACCTACCTGGCACATCTCACGAAGCAGCGAGAGCACTTCATGTGGGCCATAGAGGGGACACGCTCTCGTACGGGCAAGCTGGTATGGCCTAAGATGGGTATCTTAAAATACATTGCCGAAGGCGAGAAGCAGTCTAAGAAAGAAGTGAAGTACGTACCTGTATCCGTGGTGTATGACCTTATCCAAGATGTACAGGAGATGACCAGCGAGGGGAGAGGTAAGGTCAAGAAGTCAGAGAACTTCATGTGGATGCTGAACTACATCAGGGACATGGGCAAAAACTATGGCCGCATATCCATCAGGATAGGTGATCCCATCGAGCGATCTGAAGAGCACTTCGCCGAGATACCGGACGATCTGCAAGCACCTAATGAAAAATATACCTTGCCTAAGCTGGCCTTTGAGCTGGTGCATCGCATCAATCAGATCACGCCAGTGACGACGGCCTCGCTGATCTGCACCACGCTGCTAAGCAAGTTCTCCCTGACAAAAAATCTGATCGAACATAATGTGCTCGCCCTGATGTCTCTGGTAGAAAATCATAAAGCTGATGCCCTGGTCGATAGAGGGGTGCCGATCAGTCAGAGCGTGCAGTATGCGCTTAATCTGCTGAAGCAGTCAGGTCTGGTCCAGCAGCTGGGTGATGGTGCCAAGGCGAAGTATGCCATCGTGCCTGAAAAATACCTGATGTCCACATACTACTCTAATATGTGTGTCCACCAT
The DNA here is from genome assembly GCA_937929945.1 of uncultured Saprospiraceae bacterium. Lineage (GTDB taxonomy): Bacteria > Bacteroidota > Bacteroidia > Chitinophagales > Saprospiraceae > CALFUK01. The sequence goes on along the minus strand of CALFUK010000032.1, from coordinate 26,314 downwards.
TTATACCATAGAGCATTCATCGAGCTGAGTCTGCTCAAAGTGGGGGAAATGAATAATGCCGTAAGAGAGGAGGCCTTTTGGGAAGAGGTAATGTCCTTGAGAAGCCTGTTTAAGTTTGAATTTTTCTATTCTAATAAAGCCAATTTCTCAGATGAGATAGAGCATGATCTGGGCATGATGGATGCGGACTGGAATCAGAAGCTCAATACCAAGAGCGCGGACGTCCTCCAGATATTGCGCAATCAAAGTATACTGATCTCCCACGTAGTCCTGTATAGCTATGTAGAGGCCTATATCGTGGTAGCACAGGCTCTAATATCCATGGAGCCAGGAGAAGTCTACAATGAAAATAAATTGCTGCACAGCTGCATGTTTCTCGGCGAAGAAATGCACTGGCAGGGAGGCATCCATCGGATTGAGTCAGTCTCCAAGCCTTTCGTGCTCAACGGGCTGCGATTCGCAAAAAACAGAAACCTGATACCGACTGCCAAAGACAGTAAGACGCAGGAGCTCAATGCCTTCTTAGCCGAACTAAAAGATATCTCCAAACGAATCAAAGAACTGCAAGACTACATCCTGCGTACTTCTAATGAAGAGGCCAAGATCATCCCCTTTGACAGGAATGTGGTGCCAGGCTCCAAGACGGAAGCCATCACAGAGTCAGTGGTGCTGGAAGCAGAAGAGGGCAAGCACATCGGAGCGTTCTTTGATCTAGATCGGACCTTGATCAAGGGATTTTCAGCCACTAAATTTTTAAAAACGAGGCTGCTCAGTGGTAAGATGAAGAACCGAGAGATCATTGCTCAGTTCTCCGGGGCACTGGTCTATGCCGTAGGCAATAAGAACTTCGCCAGTCTGGCCGCTATCGGAGCGAAGGGCGTGAAAGGCATCAAAGAAGAGCTATTCTTAGAAGTGGGTGAAGAGGTTTATTATAAGCATCTGGCGCAGGCCATTTATCCAGAGTCCAGAGCCTTGGTAGCAGCTCACATCGCTAAGGGGCATACGGTGGCCATCATCTCAGCCGCCACCCCGTATCAAGTGAATCCCGTGGCGAATGACCTGGGCATAGAACACGTCATGTGTACCAAAATGGAAGTCGTCAAAGGAAAATTTACGGGTAACATCGTAGAGCCAGCCTGCTGGGGAGAAGGGAAAGCAATAGCGGCGCATGATCTTGTCGCATCTTTAGATTTAGATTTATCTAAGTCTTATTTCTACACAGACAGTGCTGAGGATCTGCCCCTGATGGAGATCGTAGGCCATCCCGTGTGCATCAATCCCGATAGAGAATTATCTGCACTCTCATATCAAAATGGGTGGCCAGTCTACAGATTTGACGATGAGAGCCGGAAGAGTCCGCTCAATTATGTCAGGACGGCTATGACCATGGCAAGCCTATTTCCCGCAGCTATGAAGGGCGTCCTGTCTGGCACCACGAATCGGTCTTGGGATAGCGGCCGTAATTCCATGATGGCCTCTTTTGGCGATCTGGGAGCAAAGGTCGCAGGCATCAATCTGGCCATCAAAGGCGAAGAAAAACTGTGGTCCCACCGGCCCGCTGTCTTCATCCTGAATCACCAGAGTAATACGGATATGATCATCGCGGCGAAGCTGCTGCGTAAGGATACCGTCGGCATCGCTAAGAAAGAGATCAAGTCCATGCCCATCATTGGTCAAATATTAGCCGCCTCGAAAGGCTTGATTTTCATAGATCGCAGTGATAAGACGAAGGCCATCGAAGCCATGAAGCCGGCAGTGGATGCGCTGAAAGCGGGCACTTCGGTCATCATATTTCCAGAAGGGACGCGTAGCTTCGACTATTCCTTAGGCTCATTCAAGAAAGGAGCGTTTCACCTGGCCATGCAGGCCGGGGTACCGATCGTACCAATCGTAATCGAGAATGCTCACGATGCCATGCCACGTGGTAAGAATCTGGTCCAGCCCAGTACCATTAGAATTAATGTGTTAGATCCCATTGATACCTCTAAATGGAAGACCAAAGATCTGGCGAAACACATCAAGGCAATCAGGCAGATGTACTTAGAGGCTCTGGGTCAGCAAGAAGTCTTGGAGCTTCCCATGCCCAGTAAGAATGGGAAAAAGAAAACCAAACGCGCCAAAACAACATAGGATATGAGTCTAAAAGTCGGATTATTAGGTGGCGGATCTTGGGGGACTACAGTAGCCTCGCTCGTAGCCAGAAACTCGCCGACCAAACTCTGGGCTCGGAACATCGATACGGTAAAAGAAATCAATGAACAACACAGCAATGAAAAATATCTGCCAGGTGCTACGCTGACGAAAAGCCTCCATGCCTGCGACACGATCGAAGAGACAGTCAGAGATGCTGATGTCATCGTGATGGGAATACCTGCGCAAAATTTTAGATCGGTCTTAGAAGAAGCGAAAAAGTCGATTCGGCCCTGGGTACCTATCGTGAGCCTGTCCAAAGGCTTAGAGAAGGGGAGCCGACTCAGGATGACTCAGATCATTGAGTCTGTCATGCCAGGCCATCCTGCAGGTGTGCTGACAGGTCCCAATCTGGCCAGAGAGATCATGGCGGGACAGGCAGCAGCCAGTGTCATCGCTACCGTAGATGATACGATCAGTGTAGCTCTCCAAAAAATATTCAGCACTGGCCTTTTCAGGGTCTACACGAATGAAGACGTCATCGGCTGTGAGCTCGGTGGCGCCCTGAAAAATATTGTCGCCATTGCAGCGGGCATGGGTGATGGCATCGGAGCTGGAGATAATACCAGAGCTGCTGTGATTACCAGAGGGCTGGCCGAGCTCACCAGGCTGGGCATGGCGATGGGCGGCCGCAGAAGGACCTTTGCTGGGCTGGCGGGCATGGGTGATCTAGTCGCGACCTGCAATAGTCCGCAGAGTCGGAATCGCAGTGTGGGCTTTCAGCTGGGTCAGGGTAGGGCGCTGCAGGATATCATAGATGAGATGTCTATGGTGGCAGAAGGCGTCAAAAGTGCCCCCGTGGTCATGGAGCTCGCTAAAGAATATGACGTCGAGATGCCCATCTCTTATGAGGTATACCGCGTGGTGCAAGAGGGCAGCAGTGCGACAGAAGCTTTCAGAGGCCTGCTCCGAGTGCAGACGAAGTCAGAGTCTGATCCGGGCTAGGACCAAGGAGACTTTTCTGAGCATAACAGTCATCATGAATTCATTTCAGGATCTTGCCATGTACATAGCTATACTTTGATTCAACGAAAAGTAACGAGGCCCATACGCACGAGCCAGATTCTGAGACAAGCTCAGAATGACGATGCCTTGTGTAATGTCATCCTGAATTTATTTCAGGATCTGGCCTTGGTGTTACCGATGAGCATGCTGTAGTATGATAACACGATAGAGCATAGGCCCATACGCACAATCCAGATTCTGAGACAAGCTCATAATGACGATGCCTTGTGTAATGTCATCCTGAATTCATTTCAGGATCTGGCCTTGTGTATAGCTGTACTTTGATTCAACGAAAAGTAACGAGGCCCATTCGCACAATCCAGATTCTGAGACATGCTCAGAATGACGATGCCTTGATAGCTATACCTTATACTCCTCTGGATCATACGCCATAATCCTGCGAATCACTTCCTGCTCATCGTCCGTGAGCGCTAAGAGCTCACCATACCGCTTGTCCTCGGATACCTTTTGTAGTAAATTCCAGACGGGCCTTTCTTCTGTCCAGCGCTGTCTGCCCATCAGGATCATGGGGGAGATATATCCCATGGAGCCATAGTGATTCTGCGTAGCATCTTGGAATATCTCTTGAGTGGTACCCGCACTTCCTGGTGCAAATATGACACCGTAGGTGGCGATGGCAAGTAGGCCTTCTTCTCTGACACTGTTAGCGAAGTACTTGGCGATGTGCGTGGCGAATGGCGCTGGTGGCTCATGGCCATAGAGCCAGGTGGGGATGCCGAGGCTCATGCAGGCTTCTTCTTCTCCCGCTGGTATGGGGTACTTTTCCATGATGCTCCAGGCTCTGTGTAGCCAGTCGGGATCATTGTATTCTTGATGAGCGATAGCTCCGGGAGGCCTGACGCTCATCTCAGCGATGGCCTGATCAAGTTCGGCTTCGGTTCTGCTGGCGAAGTAGGCACCCAGATGAGTGGCTTCCATCGCACCTGGTCCGCCACCACTGACCAGAAAGAAGCCTTCCTTCGTCAGCGTATGCGCTATGTGCGCTACTTTTCTATAGAAGGGATCGCGTCTTTCCATGCCGTGGCCGCCCATGATAGCCACTACTTTTTTACCTTCGATCAGTTCCTCTATGGCATCCGTGATGCTGTGATCATGCAGCCTGCGTAGGAGGCTCGTCTTGATACTTGTCGGTTTATCTTTGCCTTGTTCCAGGTATTCTTCATACACCTGATAGTCATAGCTGTCTTGATAGCTTTTGCCTGGTGACAGGTCAAAGCCTGCAAATAGTTCTGAGACAGAGTAGAGCCGACTGCGGTGTACGGCGAAGCGATGGGTATTCACTGCTGGGATCACAAAGCCACCCGTATTAACAATGTGGCCCGCTGTCACATCTCTCATCTGACAGCCCAGGAAGAGACAGTGGGGAAAGGCTCGAGTTACAATTTTGCCCTCAAAGCTGGATAAATCAAGGCTCTGGATGGCAGCTGGAATCAAATCTGCTGCATCGATCCACGCACTAAAATCTTTTAAAGTATCTATTTCTAACATCTCAATGGCGCTGGTTATTTACGTACGGCAAAGATACGGCTCGCAGATCAGACCTTTACGTCTTGTGATTGAATTGCTTACTGAGAAAGATGTTGGTGTCCTACAAGATGTTTGTTAACGAGTAGTCATTATTCATCTCGCCACTCTCTTTGTAGTTCAGCTGGATTTTTGTTGAGATTAAGGAAGGCCGTACCTAAGTATGGCTTTCGTCTCTGTCGCATGGTTTCCAGTGCTTGCTGTTTTACTTGGCTATGATGCTGGGTAGCTTCTTGGATGATCTTCTTTAATTCCTCAGAACAGATATTAATATTTATGGGATAGGTCATAACTTCTAACACAGTTCAATAACGTCTATTCTAAGCATTGACTTTTTTTCAGAATTCGAAATACTGGGATGACTACAAGTTGGAGCTGATATACACCGCCTCGATGCCCATAGACCCCATTTGATTCGATTATCCGATTTTATATCGATTTAAACATTGATTTCTCTGAATTTATTACGCAGCTTATTTATATTTGATGATAATTAGTAATATGTATCTTATTGATTATAAGATAATAATGTCCAAATAGCCATGAATATAGTAACGTTGACCACAGACTATGGTCAAGATGATTATTATGTAGCTCTACTCAAAGGTGCCATCAGCTCCCGGGTGAAGGAAGCACAGTACATCGATATCAGTCATAACATAAAGGCCTACGATATCGTCCAGGGCGCATTTTACTTGCAGAATGTCATCGCGAAGTTTCCCGAGAAGAGCATCCACATCGCCTCCGTGCAGAGCTATGCCTCTTATCAGGATGCGATCATCGTATTCGAATTAGATGGGCAGTATTTTATTGGTCCTAATAATGGGCTGTTTTCGCTCGTCTTCCCCAATCAAAATGACCTGCAGGTATATCAAGTGACCGTGGATCGCAAAGTCTATCCGTTCGTAGAGGATGTGTACGCTCACGCCGTTGCCTCTATTTGTCACGGTCTGCCCTTGTCTGATATTGGCACACTGACAGATGACTTTATCATCAAGATCGGTATACAGCCAGTGAAGACATCTTCGCAGATCAGGGCGACCATCATCCACATCGATCGTTTTGGGAATGTGATCATCAATCTTAAAAAGGAGACTTTTGAGAACATCAGGAAGGGGCGGCGCTTCAAGCTGTACTATAAAAGTAAGGATCCCATCACGCATATTTCTAAGCATTATGGTACAGTCTCGATTGGAGAAGTGCTTTGCTTTTTTAATTCATCGGCTTATCTTGAGATAGCGATTAACATGGGTAATGCTCATGAATTGTTAAGTTTGCGTAAGCACGAGACAGTGCAAATAGACTTTTATGAATAATTATGCTGCATAGATTTGTCAAATTAACCTTCAAAGAAGAGCACATTGCCACGTTTGAGCTCAAGTTCGATGAGATGAAGATCAACATCCGGACCATGGAAGGCTGCCAATATCTCAGATTATTCCAAGACAAAAAGGACAAGCGTATCTTCTTCACCCACAGCATCTGGATTGACGAGGCCAGCTTGAACAACTATAGAAAATCAGAATTTTTTGGCATTAATTGGCCCGAGACTAAGAAGCTCTTTGCCCGAGACCCCATCGCCTGGAGTTTGGATCAAATCCACGAATTGAAATAATACCTCTCTATGAAGCTTATAGAATGCCAGCAATACGCCATCGCCTTTGAGCGGCCATGGCACTACCTGAATGCGCTGCTTACTGAGAAACAGTACAGCAAAATATTCGTGCTGGTAGATGACAATACTGATCGATACTGCCTTCCTATCCTCAAGAAGAATTTGGAGCATGAGTACACCTCCATCGTCATCAAGTCTGGTGAGGTCAATAAGAGCATCAAGACCTGTGAGGCCATCTGGTCCTACCTGATGGATAATGGCTGTGACCGGCACTCCGTGATGCTCAATCTGGGTGGCGGCGTGATCGGTGATATGGGTGGCTTCTGCGCCTCTACGTATATGAGGGGGATAGACTTCGTGCAGATACCCACCACACTGCTGTCACAGGTGGATGCTTCCGTAGGGGGCAAGCTGGGTATCGATCTACAAGGACATAAGAATCTGGTGGGCGTATTCGTGGAGCCCCAGGCTGTGATCATCCATGTCCCATTCTTAAAGACGCTCTCAGACCGGGAGCTCAGAAGCGGCTATGCAGAGGTGATCAAGCATGCACTCATCAAGGATGCCGGCATGTGGCAGGAGCTCAAGGCAATCAGTAATCTGCGCTCCTTTGAGTTTCAAGACCTGGTCTATCGCAATGTGTTGATCAAGAAGGCGGTGGTGGATGAAGATCCCTATGAGAAGGGGCTACGCAAGATTTTGAATTTTGGACACACAGTAGGTCACGCCGTGGAGACAGAATTCTTAGAGAGTGACTCAGCACTCCTGCATGGAGAAGCGATCGCCATCGGGATGATGTGTGAGAGCTGGATGGCTCATCAGCTGGGTCATCTATCTAGGCCACAGGTCAATGAGATACATGACTATTTAAAACAAATATATGATGACCTGCCGGCTAAGATCCCCTCTCACTCACAAGTGATAAGAATCATGCAGAAGGACAAAAAGAATAAAGCAGGGCACATATTAGCATCTCTGCTGACAGATATTGGAGCCTGTGCTTATGACGTCCAGCTGGATCAAGATCTTATCAAAGCAGGCCTAACCAACTACCCAGCATACACATTATAAAAAATTGTAATATTTTAGTGCTCTGAAGCTGATTGCAATAAATCATCACTTCAGCTCGTAGTATTCATGGTTAACACAGTAACGAATTGGCAAAACCAAAGAAAAGTACATCAAAGAAGAAGAGCACCAAGAAGAAAAAAGGCGCGCAGTCATTTTTAGATCGATCGCACCCCGTGCTTGGTTTATTGGCTAAGTTAGCCTGGGCTGCCTTACTGATCGGTCTTTTACTCACCGTATTGATCTTCGTATACATCTCTTTCTCTAAGCTGCCTAATACGGAGGAGCTGGAAAACCCCAGCTATGAGTACGCCTCAATAATCATCGCAGATGATAACAGCTCAGAGATCGGTAGGTATTTCAGAGAGAATCGAGAGTGGACAGACTTCGATGAGCTTAATCCTCACCTCATCGACGCTCTGGTAGCGACTGAGGATATCAGATTTTATACACACAGCGGCATAGATGTGAGAGGCTTCATGCGGGCTCTAGCACACCTCGGTACCAATGGAGGTGCGAGTACCATCACTCAGCAATTAGGCAAATTATTCTTTACGAATTATTCCCGAAGTTTTCTCAGAAGGGTCTATCAGAAGCTGCAAGAATGGGTCATCGCAGTGCAGTTTGAAAAGAAATACACTAAAGAGGAGATCATTGCCATGTACCTCAATAAGTTCAACTTCACTAATGATGCCGTGGGTGCGAGTTCGGCAGCCAAGACCTACTTTGGTAAAAAGCAGCAAGACCTCAAAATAGAAGAAGCTGCCATGATCGTAGGCATGCTGAAAGGGCCTGACCTCTATAATCCAGTGTCTAAACCAGAGAATGCTCGCAAGCGAAGGGAAATCGTCCTTAAGCAAATGCAGCGAGCGGATATGATCAGCCAGTCGGCCTATGACTCCCTTAGAGTACTGGAGCTGGATATGTCAGCTTTCAAAAGATCAGACCATGTCAAGGGGCCCGCGCCGTACTTCAGAAGTGAGCTGACGAAGAAAGTCAGATCCATCCTGAAAGATCCGCAGCATGCAGATCCTTCGGGTAAAGCCTATGATCTTTGGGATGATGGCTTAAAGATATACACCACCATCAATCTGGACATGCAGGAGCACGCAGAGGCTGCCATGCGGGAGCACATGAAGAAGGTGCAAGCTAGGTATTTTGACGTATGGAAGAATCAAGATCCTTGGACCTATGAGGCTGATGATCGCCAAAAGTCCAGCCGCAGAGCCAAGCTCAATGGTATGATCGAAGCCAGCAGCCGCTATAAGAAACTCAGAAGCAGATACCTCAGTAAAATCACGAGAACCATTTCAAGTGAAATAGATAACGTCAGGCTGTGGAATGCCGATATCAATCGACTCATCAAGGCTAAGTCAGATGATAACTACTTGGACAAGCTGGTGCGGCGCGATCAGATCAGCAAAAAAATGAAGGCTACCTACGAGGAAATACTGAGGAGTGAGCATATGAATCACTTGATCAATCAGTGGAATAAACTCCAGCGAGCGGCCAAAAATGACTTTTCGAAAAAGACCAGGATGAAGGTCTTCTCTTACGATCTATCAGGAGAAAAGACTGTGACCATGTCACCACTGGACTCCATCAAGTATCACGGTGAGCACATGCAGCTGGGCTCCCTCTCCATAGAGCCGCAGACAGGCTTCGTGAAGACTTGGGTCGGTGGTGTAGGCTACAAGTATTTTCAGTATGATCACATCGCCTCCGAGCGGCAAGTGGGATCTACCTTCAAGCCCTTCATCTATACGACAGCGCTGATGCAGGGCAGATCACCTTGTCTGAAAGTCGTGGATCAACAATACTGCATCACCAAGGATGATCCTAACTTCAATGTATCGGATACTTGGTGTCCTAAGAACAGCAGTCGAAGCTACAGCGGCGAGAGTCTCACGCTCTTCGATGCTCTGAAGGGATCACTCAATTCTGTATCAGCCTACCTGATGAAGGAGATCGGCAATGTAGAAGCGGTGCGCGATCTGGCAGCCAATATGGGCGTCACCAAAAGTAAGATCAAACCCTACCCATCCATGGCTCTGGGTACGCCTGATCTCTCTGTGTGGGAGATGACAGCGGCTTATAATGTCTTTGCGAATCAAGGGACCTACATAGAGCCTACCTTCATCAAGCGAATAGAAGACAAAGACGGCAAGGTGATCTATCGAGCTAATCCGAAGAGTCACCGAGCACTTACCGAAGAATATAACTACATCATGGTCCAGATGCTGAAGTATGCCGTGTCACATCGGGCATGGGAGCTGGAGACTGCCTTTGGAGGTAAGACGGGGACCACGGATGATCATATCGACGGCTGGTTCATGGGCATCACGCCTAATCTGGTGGTGGGTACCTGGGTCGGCGGGGACAACTCTTGGATCAGATTCTTGGACCTTGCTGATGGCCAAGGCGCTGTGATGGCCAGGCCTTATTTTGTGAAGTTCATCAAGCGCTTGGAGTCTGATCGACGGATCGAATGGGATAAGAATAAAGCATTTCAGATGCCACAGGAGGCCATGACCATCGAGACTGACTGCTCTCAGTATGAGCAATACTACCAGCCTGCTCTGCCACAAGAAGATGAGCTGGAAGAGGACGAATTCGAAGAAGAAGGGGAGTGAGTCCTGAGGTGGAGCATCAGACGTCTTAAGGCTCATCTTGATTAAAAAAAATAGCTCCAAACAACTTAGCGTGGTGTCTCTGTAAAGACCAGAATTTGTTTACTTAAGCTATGAGAACTACTCTGCAGTAGAAATAGAAGCTTCGTATCTCTAGCTGATCCTTGTTGTTTTATTCTTGGATTCAATTACCTTAGGTCTGCGCTTTAATTTTCCGCTTAAAATATAAAGAATAATAAATATATGATTTCCTTAGAATCAGATTATTTAATCGTGGGCAGTGGTGCTGTAGGCATGGCCTTCGCAGATGTTTTGCTGGAGGAGACGGATGCTACCATGATCATCGTAGATAAATACCAGAAGCCTGGCGGGCACTGGAATGTGGCTTATCCGTTCGTGACCCTGCACCAGCCGTCGGCATTTTACGGCGTCAGTTCCGTGGAGCTCAGCAAAGGGCTGAAAGATGAAGTGGGGCTAAACAAAGGTCTGAATGATCTGGCTTCAGGAGCTGAGGTAAGCGCTTATTTTGACAGTGTGATGCGGCATCGATTTTTGCCCTCGGGTCGGGTGCAGTATTTCCCCATGTGTGAATATCAGGGTGATGGCATCTTCGTCTCCATGCTGACAGGGCAGCAGCATCAGGTCACAGTAAAGAAGAAAACCATAGACGCAACCTATCTCAAGACCACTGTACCATCCACGCATACACCTAACTTCAGCATAGCGCCAGATGTCCAGTTTATGCCGCTCAATGATCTTCCCAAAATAGCGAGTCCCCCTGCGGGCTTCGTCATCATAGGAGGTGGGAAGACAGGAATCGATGCCTGTCTCTGGTTATTGGAGAATGGGGTAGATCCTGATAAGATCACCTGGATCATGTCCCGTGATGCCTGGCTGCTGGACAGGCAGAATACGCAGCCCACGGAAGAATTTTTTAAATACACCATCGGTGCTCAGGCGGCACAGTTTGAGGCGATTGCTGAGGCAGAGTCGATCACTGACTTATTTGATAAGCTGGAAGACAAAGGCGTTTTGGTCCGCATTGATCAAAGCGTCAGGCCAAAGATGTTTCACGGCGCCACCATCAGCCAGCCAGAACTGGCCGAGCTGCGTAGAATTAAAAGGGTCATCAGAATGGGGCGTGTGACAAGCATTGAGCCAGATCAGATCATCCTGGATCAGGGTACTGTACCGACCTCCATGGACCATGTACATGTAGATTGTTCTGCCAGTGCCATCACTAATCTGGAGATGAAGCCCATCTTTCAGGGAGAGCTCATCACTCCACAGACGGTGCGGTCTTACCAACCTGTATTCAGCGCTGCGCTGATCGCTCACGTAGAAGCCGCCTATGGAGATGATGACAAAAAGAAAAACCAAATCTGCCAAGTCGTACCCCTTCCGAATCATGATACGGACTGGATCAGGATGCTGGCTATCTTCATGACCAATCAGTACAACTGGAACCAAGATAAAGAGATGCGTAGCTGGCTCAAAGGAAACCGGCTCGATGGCTTTAGCAAGATGGTATCCCAAGTATCCAAAGAAGACCAGGAAAAGCAAGACATCCTGCTGCGTCTGCGCACCAATGCTATGCCGGCGATGATGAAGCTACAGCAGTTCATGGCTGAATTAGGATAAAAAATAGAGAGAAGATAAATTTCAATAAAACGTAAAACCACACAAGCAATGGCTCAATTTCAAGTGAATCAAAAGAAGTTTACAGCTGGCAGAATTGTCGATACTCCAGCGGCCGCTGAGATACAGATCGGAGATGATGAGATCGTCGTCAAGATAGATCGATTCGCCTATACCTCTAATAATGTGACCTATGCTGTGGCGGGGGATATGATCGGCTATTGGAAGTTCTTTCCTGCAGTAGCTGATCAGAGTGAGGGCATGGGCGTAATCCCTGTCTGGGGCTTTGCGGATGTGGTGCGATCCAATGTAGCTGATGTACCTGTGGGCGATCGCCTGTTTGGCTATTTTCCTCCTGCGACTCACTTAGTGATGAGACCGACAGCAGTAGCTGCCCACCGCTTAGTGGATGGCTCGACTCATCGATCAGCACTTCCTGCTGGTTATAATCTGTATAGAAGAGTCGCTGCTGAGCCAGGCTATGATCAAGCCATGGATAACTCCCGCATGCTGCTGTGGCCGCTGCACATGACATCTTTTTGCCTGTGGGATGCGCTGCAGGATAAGAGCTGGTATGGCGCAGAGCGTGTCATCATCTTGAGCGCCTCCAGCAAGACCAGCCTGGGCCTAGCCTATGCACTGCACGCTGATCCTGAGGCTCCCAAGGTAGTAGGCGTCACCTCAGCTCGTAATGCGGATATGGTCATCGCTACTGGCCTGTATGAGGAGACTGTGACCTATGATCAGCTTGATCAGCTAGATGCGACGACGGACACCGTCATCGTCGATATGTCAGGCAATGCAGAGGTCCTAAAAAGCCTCTACACCTCTTTAGGTGATCATATGAAATACTGCATCAATGTGGGCATTACCCACTGGGGAAACGCTGGTGGCAAAGACGAGATGCTGAGCCAGCGTAGTGAATTCTTCTTCGCACCTAGCCACATGCAGCGTAGAATGAAAGAGTGGGGCTCCGCAGGATTCCAAGAAAAGACCGGAGACTTTCTAAAGAATAGTGCTGCCACCACCAGTAAATGGCTGAGTTACCAGATCATTGATGGCCTCGATGGCCTTGCCGCCATTCATGAGGATGTCTGCCATGGCAAAATAGCTGCTGACGTAGGCCTTATCGTGCAGATGTGATGGTGAATACAGCATTCTTAGAGTAAGGTGTTTCGGTTGACTATCCTGCTCTATCTAAGAAATCCCGTCTGCCACTATTAGATACTTGTCGCTGCTTGACTCCCAATCAACAACACAGCAGGAACAAAATTATTCACGGCATGCAGCAGTATATTAGAAAGCATGCCATAGCGTAGGCGGATGTAGCCAAGCAAGAGGCCCATGCTAGCCTGTGGCAATACCAGAATGGGAATGGCATACCACTGCACATCACCCGAAAAATTAGAGATGTGGACGAAGCCGAAGATCATGGCTGTCAAGAAGAAGATATGTGGATAGATCGCTCTGATATAGCCACTGCTCTGAGCCAGCAGGCTTTTCGAGAAGCTTAGTAGGAGTAAGATGAAAGCTCCCAATGAAAAGGTCATGAATGCCAGTAGTAAAGCTGATACACTGATGTCACTGCCCATCTGTTCCATCTCTGATACACTCTCCGCAGGAAGGAGTTCATGCATGGGCGGAAGCTGGGCTGAACCAATGTAATAGCTAAAAACGGTAGCAATGAAAATCAAAATAAAAATGGAGCCGCGCCGATAGCGCAGCGGAAAGCGAAATAATAACTCCTCTAAGACAGGCGCGGCAATGACGAGCAGAAAAGCGAACCAAAGCATAGAACTATCGGCCATCAGATCGTCGATGCTGTGGTCTAAGTCTTCTAAACCAATGAGCCCGCTCAAGACACTCATGATGACCATCACAGGGATCAGGATCAGGTAATGTAAGCCTACGATCTGCCCAAAGCGGCTGAAACTCATTCGCTCTCTGATGATGTCTCTTCTGGGATATTGCAGAAAGGTATAGAAGTCGCCTAATAAGGTGGAAAAGGATTCTGGCATATTGTTAAAATAATAGAAACATGTATGAATCAAACGGTCAGCAAATATAGTGCAAGATGCTTAGATGCAAATTGAATCTGCAGCCACCTCCCACCAATGATTATCTTATATTTGTTTTTTTATCTATATGATCTAACAGCAAAGCTCACTTATGCAGGAAGTAGCCCATTCTTATCTTAACGAACTCAATGACATACAACGGCAGGCCGTGGTCCAGATGGATGGTCCAGTGATGGTCATAGCAGGACCTGGATCGGGTAAGACAAGAGTGCTCACCTATAAGATCGCGCATATGATCAATGAGGGTGTAGCGCCATGGCAGATACTATCCTTGACCTTTACGAATAAGGCAGCACGTGAGATGAAGGCGCGGATCGAAAAGGTCGTCGGCTCTGGCGCCAGAAAGGTATGGGCAGGCACATTTCACTCGCTTTTTGCCAGGATACTGCGTGTCGAAGCGCATAAGATCGGCTATCCGAATGATTTTACGATCTACGATACGGATGATACGAAAAGCCTGGTGACGGAGATCATCAAGTCCATGGATCTGGATAAGAAGGTGTACTCTCCGAATGCCGTAAAGGCCAGAATATCAGCCTCCAAAAGTAATCTGATCACGCCCAAGGCCTACGTCAAGAATGAAGACATGATGGCCTATGACCGCATGAATCGGCGTCCGATGACTTTTAAGATTTACGAGAAGTACGTCGATCGATGCAAGCGTGCGGGCGCGATGGATTTCGATGACTTACTGCTGCAGATGTTCAGGCTGCTCTATGAGAATCCAGACAATGTCAGAGATAAATACCAGCGACAGTTTCAGTATGTGCTGGTGGATGAGTTTCAGGATACTAACTTCCTGCAATACCAGATCCTCAAGCAATTCGTGAATTATAAAGGTAGCGCTCATAACATCTGCATCGTAGGAGATGATGCGCAGAGTATCTATTCCTTTAGAGGCGCTACGATAGAGAACATCCTGCAGTTTGAGACTGACTATCCAGATCTCAAGACCTTCAAGCTGGAGCAAAACTACCGCTCCACTCACCACATCGTGGAGGCAGCTAATGGAGTGATCAGCTATAACCAGCGCCAGATCGAGAAAAAGATTTGGACCGATCGAGTGGGAGAGGACAAGATCAAACTCATCAAGACGCTCTCCGATACCGAAGAAGGGAAGCGAGTGGCTGATATGATCATCGAGCAGAAGCACCGGCATAATCTGGCAAATCAAGACATCGCCATCCTATACCGCACCAATGGTCAGTCCAGGATATTTGAAGAATACCTGAGAAGACAAAACATCAACTACCGGATATACGGAGGCCTATCATTCTACCAAAGGAAAGAGATCAAGGACATCTTGGCCTACATGCGGCTCACCATCAATCCACAGGATGACGAAGCGCTGAAGCGTGTGATCAACTACCCAAAGCGGGGCATCGGAAAATCCACGGTGGATAAGATGATCGCCTTCGCCAATGATAATGAGGTAAGCCTGTGGCAGAGCATCCCTAATGTGCAGCTGAGTAAGCGAGCGACCTCTCTGTTGGCAGAGTTCGCTGCACTAGTCGCTACCTTCAGAAAGAAAGCCGCTGAAGGAGCTAATGCCTATGACCTCAGTCTATTCATAGCGAAGAAGTCAGGGGTGACAGCACTGCTCAAAGCTGACAATACCATGGAAGGGCTAAATCGCTTGGAGAATATTAATTCGCTCTTAGATGGCGTCAAAGAATTCGTGGAGAATGATGAGATTCTGGACGAGGAGAATCCGCTGGATAAGTCACTGACGGCATATCTACAGAGCATTGCTCTGATCACGGACTTTGATGCCAATGACCCTGAGAATACGGATGTGGTGACGCTGATGTCCACTCATGCTGCTAAGGGACTGGAGTTTAAGTCCGTATTTGTCGTCGGACTGGAGGAGAATCTCTTTCCGTCTTACATGGCCCTGTCATCACCAGATCAGATCGATGAGGAGCGCCGACTCTTCTACGTGGCCATCACTCGGGCAGAAGAGCACCTCACCCTGACATATGCTAATAGCCGCTATCAGTACGGGCAGATGCGCTTCAATGATCCGAGTCGCTTCTTAGAAGAGATCCCGCCAGAGAACCTGGACTCTATGATTCCGCTGAAGAAAAAGCTGGACTTTGGAGAGCCAAAGGTCTTGGGTAATTTTCAGCCGTCGCGCATGAAGCAGCTATCCAAAGTAGATGTAGATCATAAGAACTTTCGACCTGATGATCCTGCGAAGATCGAAGCTGGCATGCGGGTGATGCACCTTAAGTTTGGCGAGGGTAAGGTGGTAGACATCGATGAACGGCGAGTGGCTACGATAGAATTCCCTCAGGTGAGTGTCAACTCCCAGAAGCGGATCATGTTGCAGTACGCTAAATTGCAAATCTTAGACTAAGTAAAAACAGATCAGGTGAAAATCAACGCTCAGCAGTGGAGGCAGATACAGACCTATGCGGTGGAGCAGCTTGGCTTTTTAGATCTGAGCATTGCTAAAGCAGAGCTGATGGAGCCTGAGGCAAAGCGCCTGGAGGCATGGCTTAGTCAAGGGCGCCAGGCTCAGATGAGCTACATGGAGAATCATTTTGACCTGAGAGTGGATCCGCGTAAACTGGTCGACGGGGCTAAGTCAGTGATATCCCTCAGCTATAACTACTATAATGACCAAGCAGAACAAGCGGCAGATGCGCCCAAGATATCCATGTACGCCTATGGCAAGGACTACCACAAGCTCATCCGCAAGAAGCTCCAGCTGCTATTAGAATGGATCAGAGAGGAAGTCGGAGAGGTACATGGCAGAGGCTTCGTGGACTCAGCTCCCATCATGGAGCGAGACTGGGCCAGGCGCGCCGGTCTGGGATGGGTGGGTAAGCACACACTGATGATCAGTAAGCGTCAGGGCTCTTATTTTTTTCTGGCGGAGCTGATCAGTGATTTAGAATATGAAGACGAAGTGGCTGAAGCGACTGATCACTGTGGCAGCTGCACCCGCTGCATCGATGCCTGTCCTACTGATGCGATCACACCAGCAGGCTATATGCTGGATGCTGCGAAGTGCATATCCTATCTGACGATAGAGCTGAAAGAGAATATGCCTGAGGAGCACCAAGAGCAGCTGGAAGGCTGGATGTTTGGATGCGATATCTGCCAGCAGGTCTGCCCTTGGAATCGCTTTTCGACGAATCATGTGGAGCCCAAATTTATGCCCGCAGCGGAGTTGATGCAGAAGACGAAGCAGGACTGGCAGGTCTTAGAGGAGCCAGATTTTGAGTCTCTCTTTGCTGGATCAGCGGTGAGAAGAGCTGGATATCAAAAGCTCAAGGATAATATCAGAGCGGCAATTGGCAGTGAAGGTGAAGACTAAGGCTGGGGGACAGCTGTCATAAAGTCGGATGTGGAAAAGGCATAAAAAAAAGCCGATCTTCTCAGATCAGCTTTTGTCCTATTAAAAATAATATAATCTATGTCTTTAGACTGCTTTAGTCTTGGATATAAAGTTTGTGCGTGGACTGATGGTCGCCGATATTCAGTCTGACCATATAGATGCCCTTATTCAGTTTAGTCGTTGGGATGTGGAAGCGATTTTGTCCCACTTGTATTTGTTGATTTTGAGAGCTGATTTGCTTGCCCGCTACATTGTACACGGAGATTGTAGCAGTAGACTCCAGCTCAGAGTATACATACATCATAGGCGTGTCAGCTCCAGCGACTGATGCTGGATTCGGTGTCAGTTCGATATCCTTTTCAGAGTAGTAGACTACTTTGATCGTTTCGCTGTAATCGAAGTCTCCATTAAAATCAACTTGCTTGACGCGGTAAAAGTTGATGCCGCTGACAGGATTCAGATCACTTAAGGAGTAGTCTAAAGTTCTGATGCTATTACCAGCTCCTGCCACAGTACCTACAGCTTCCCAGCTGCTATCATCAAACGCTCGCTCGACGACGAAGCTCTCATTTCCTACCTCAATGGCGGTGCTCCAATTGATTTTTACTTCTTTGTTAGATTGGCTTCCTGATACTTTGGAAAATTCCACAGGTACAGTCAGCGCTCCCGTCCGGTAGATGGCTTTGCTTCCAAAAGTGAAAGGGTTATCATCATCAGCGCATATTAATAACTGTACATCGTCGACGAGTGGTCTGAATGAGGTATTAATGGTGCATCCATCTTCAGCTAAGGTGGGCCCAGAGGTAAGGACAATACCGCCAGCAGGGATGACTGTCAGGTCTATCGTACTGGAATCTATATTGTCAGCACCAGGCGTCCTGAATGCATCATATTTCAATACAATCGTATATTCTGTCGAAGGTAGTAGAGGATATAGATCTTCAAAACTATCAGGAGATACTAAGGTCAAACTACCGAACTGGCCTGTCAGATGGGTATTTGTCAGCATGATTGCTAAAGAAACTACGAGAAATGATGTGATGTAGTTTTTCATCTTTTACTATTTTGTTTGTATTAAGACCATTTACTATATAAAGTGTCTAATTATAGAGTAAGATATGATATTATGTTCAAATACCATGATTGAATGGGATATAAATCGAAACGAATGAGTTAAAATTGTGAGTCTTATGAAGCTCAGATTTTCTCTCATCCTGATTATATACTACCTCATTGTCGTGATTCCTCACGAGTATGTGGGGGCATTTTTAGCCAGTATCTTCCTGCCAGACCACCGAGCTGCTTACAATTGGGTCATGCTAATCAGCGTGGTATTAATCATTGCAGGCACCGCTTTAGCCGTCTCTCGATCAATCAAAAAGTCTGATGTACCGCTCTTAGCGCTTTATTTCATTGTCAATGTAGTCTTGGCCATACTCTGTATGAATTTACTCTTTGTACTCAATGTAGAGGTAGTGCATTTTGTCCAATATGCTGTATTCGCTATAATTTGTTACAGAGTCACGGATAGCTATGATGCGACTGCGATTATCTCCATAGTTGCTGGAGCGGGCGATGAATTGTTTCAGTATGTCGTGCTCACGCCTGATAAGAATATGTATTACGACTTCAATGATGTGATCATCAATGCTGTCGGTGTGGGCTTTGGCCTCATCTTTGTGAGAGTGTTTCGTCCGGCAGCCATCGCGTTTAGCTGGAAGTCATTCTTCAGATCTTCCGGTTTCATTGCCTTGGTGCTACTTGCACTCATCATGATCGCAGGATTTATGACAGGCTACATCGCCTATGGACCCGATGATCAGGCAGCCTTCGTTTTCACTAAGGAGATATATGACTTTTGGCATGTGGTGCATCCAGACATTAAGTTTCATATCGTGAAGCCACTGGAGGCTTTAGCCATACTATTGGCCTTGGTTATCTGGTATTCGTATTTGGCAAAGGGTAGTCCATCGAAAGAATCTATTACGGACAGTAATAATTGATTATTTTACGGGCATGAGCTTTGACAAGAAATATTTGATCGCGATCTTCCCTGTCTTGGTGATGTTGATCTTTTTTATCATTTTTCCTGACATCGTCACCTATGTGATTTTGGCTTGGGTCGTATCGATGATTGGCGCTCCACTGATGCGGTTTTTTAATCGATTTAAGTTCATAGGTCGTAATACTGCAGCTGCCTTAACCTTAGGGTCTTTTGTACTTATATTGAGTCTCATCGTATATATCATCATCCCTCCATTACTTCAGCAAGCGCGAAATCTCGCAGATGTGGACTATGATAAGATTGTCTCTAATTTTGAAGAGCCGCTTCAAGGGTGGAATGCCTGGCTCATCGACAGGGGTCTGATGGAGGAATCCATACCTGCAGAGACGATTGTTGAAGCAGAATCGAAAAAACCAGGAATCAGTGCTCAGGTCATCAGAATTGACAGCTTGATCAATCGTGATACCTCAGCCAGAATTCCAGAAATAGCCATCCTCGTACAGATCGATAATACTCAAGTGGAGCAAGAAGATGATAATCCCACAGACGAAGAGGATAAGAGTTTTTTCGGACGGGTGAAGCAGAACATCTACAATTTCTTAGATCCTTCGCGCATACCCAAGCTCTTCGGATCTGTGATTGGCTTTTTCAGCAATCTTTTGATCGCGATCATGTCCGTATTCTTTGTTGCCTTTTTCTTTCTGAGAGAGCAGGGCTTATTCGGCAATATCATCACGACTATAGTGCCCAATAAATTTGAGAATCAAGGCGTCCATGCCTTAGAGGAGAGCTCTAAGTTATTGATCAGGTATTTTCTGGGCTTGACTGTACAGATCATTGTCATCACCCTCTTTGTCACTTTAGCGCTGACCTTACTCGGTCTGAAGAATGCGCTCTTGATTGGCTTCTTTGCGGCTCTGATGAATGTGATCCCCTACTTAGGGCCTATCCTGGGTGCCTCATTTGGTATAATCATTACGATCTCGACCTTCACCATTGATCCTGCACTTTCTGCAGATATGAGTGCTGCGGCAGCCGATGGGACATCTCATTTCTATGACAATCTGTTGCCATCGATTCTGAAGTTGCTCTTTGTCTTTGGGATCATGCAGTTTCTCGACAATTTTATTTTCCAACCCTTCATCTTCGGTAAGAGTGTCAAGGCTCACCCCTTAGAGATATTCGTGGTGGTCCTGATGGGCGCCAAGCTGGGAGGTGTTTTAGGGATGGTCTTAGCCATACCGGTGTATACCATCCTGCGCGTGCTAGGCAAGGTCTTTATGAGTGAGTTCAAGATTGTACAGCAGATCACGAAAAATATTTAGCAGCATATCAAATTAGATAAACTGTTACAAATCAGCTATTTCCATGTTGTGATGTAGTGATCAAAAGAGCTTAAGAGATATTTTCTATTAAATTTTAACATAAAGATGTGGGTCTGCCATCCTCTAGCAGTCTTATAGATGTACAGTTTAAGGGTGCTAAAAAAAGCGAAAAAGTAAGTCATGAGTAAAGTCTCATGGCTTCTTTTTTTTTAGGCGCATTTTACTGTGTAAATTGAACAGAACAGCTTCTGCCGTACGAATTTCAAAAGCAATTGATACGACTCTCCCGCAACACCAGAATCATCCAAGACTAACTTGCATCTCTTTCATGAGCTCCATCTTATAAGATTTGTAAAGTCTTCAGTAACAGGCTCATTCAGAGTGAATTGCGTATGTATAATATTTTCTCGAGTTCGATTAAAGTCAAAGACTGAGATTATACCAGCATTTTATCACAACTAAGACTTCAAGTTTTAGCAACAAAAAGTGTGGTTATGCTCAGTGTCTACAGTCTTATGGTTGTACAGTTTAAGGGTGCTAAAAAGCGAAAAAAAGCCATCGATAAAGTTCGATGGCTTTTTTCATATTATGACTCTTGCTCTTGTCTATACGGATTAGGGGTCTTGTCTTTGGAATACCCTTTGCAGCAGAGCCGTCGTTCGCTGAGAGACATCTGTACGGATTCCTTTCTCTTTGATTGCGACCAGCGAGAATAGACCTTCCATCGCTGTGCTCGTGACATGATCGCCTAAGTCTGGATTCACTTTATTGACAAAAGGGATTTTGTTGTATTTATTGACTGCATCCGACCAATACTCGAGTGCGTTGAATTTATTGAGGGAGTTGATGATCACGGGATTAAATTCTTGATACAGGGCTTGATTCGTATTTCTGTTGAGGTATTCTGTGGCGGCATTGTCGGCACCAGTCAAGATACCCATAGCATCCTGAAAGCTCATCTGCTTGATGGCATCGAGGAAGATGGGGCCTGCACTCTTTGCCGCATCTTCTGCAGCTCGATTTATTTTTTCTAAAATAACCTCCTCCACTTTAGAGAATCCAGGGACGATCTTTAGTTTATCAGTGACGACCCTCGCTTCTTCTGGCAGCAGCACCTTGTATATTGATTTGTAGTAGCCATCTTTCACAGCTAAGAAATCGACGGCTTCATCCACACCCAAATTCAGGGCTTCCTTGAGTCCGCGAGCAGCTTCTTGTGGCGATAGTTGTGCCGTACTGTCCAAAATCTTTTGTAGGTCGGCTGGATCACAGGACAGCATCATCAGTGGAAGAAGTAAGAATACAATCTTTTTCATAGGTTTAAATTTTGGAATTGAATGCCTGTCATAAAATAACTAAGAACATCCACTTGGGCCTCGTAGTCATCTACGTCTTAGACGTTTCAAAGGTTTTAAATATTGTAACTCCATGTCTATCAAGCTAATAACTATGATCAATCATCCACTTGGGTGTCGTAGTTATTGACGTCATAGACGTGTCGTTGGTTAAATTATAAAGCGAAATACCCGTCAGTCAACAACTGAATCGGTCATTCACCTGGGTGTCTATTATTTACATCATAGATCCTATATCTATTGACGAGAGAGCGCTGATATTAGTACCCAATATTATGTTAAATCTGAGCAAAGGTAAGCACAATAGCTATATTTCATACTCTACGACGGCTCGATTGATCTTTCCCGGGATAGGAGGATTTAGCTTTGCCAGGCGTACTTTGAGCTTGTCGATATTCTTGTATCGCTTCTTGATGTCCAGTGCGATATTCATGGTCACGGATTCCAGCAGACGGTACTTGATTTTCATATGCTGCTCGCATACTTTGTAGATGTATTCATAATTGACTGTGTCATTGATGTTGTCATCCACACTGTCAAAGGTAGGTATGGTAGCATGGACATCGAGGACGAATTCATTGCCCTTAATCTGCTCTTCGTCGTAGTAGCCGTGGTAGGCGTAGAATTCTATTCCTTCTAAGGCGATTGTGGTCATTGCTGTATTTGATTTAGCTGGCTAATAATGGGCTCGATCCGTCCAAGACGCCGCTGTTTGCGATAATTCTTATGCGGGCTGAGCTTCATCATTTCTGAGGTTAATAAATGCTTAATAGGTAGTATAAAAGCAACAAAATTAATAACTTATGCCTTAATTCACTGTTACCTAATCGGACATGAGGATTTCTATATTACTTCTGATGTTAACTGCTGGCTTGTCCTATGGACAGGCAGACACGATCTATTTGAGTAATCCATCATTTGAAGATCGACCAAGACAAGGAGGCAGCACCCAATTTAACCTTCCCATCGAGGGGTGGTTCGATTGCGGTTTGATCCGATTCAAAGGAGAATCTCCTCCGGACATCCACCCAACTCCTGGATCAGCTTGGAAAGTGCAGAAGTACGCCATCGATGGAGATACGTACTTAGGCATGGTGGTCCGAGATAATGACAGCTGGGAATCTTTGTCTCAGCGACTGAGCCAGCCACTCGAAAAAGGCAGCTGCTACTCCTTCTCCATATTCTTATCCAGATCTGGTATGTATGAGAGCCGATCGCATGTCACACAGTCCGCCGCTAATTATGTCACACCCGCCGTACTGAGAATCTATGCTGGTAATGGCTTCTGTGGACAGCAAGAACTGCTGGCAGAATCTGAGCCAGTCACCAATGATGAATGGAGGCAATTCAATTTTAAATTCGAACCAAGTGCCAAGCATTCGTTCATCCTTATTGAAGCATTCTACAAGACGCCCGTCTTAGTCCCTTATAATGGGCACCTGCTGGTCGATGGCGCTTCTCAAATCGTGAAGATAGACTGCAATGAAGAGCTGATCCATGAGCCACTGCTGGTGCAGCAATCACTTAAGTCAGAAGACTCAAAGGCCAAGACCAATGCAAAACCCAAAAAGCCTAAGTCGCCCACCAAGGCATCATACAAGCCAGGTAAAAATACACAGATAGGTGTCGCCACAGATACTCCACTAAAAGCAGATCGTGATATAGTTGAAGATCAAGTAAAGACAGCTGCACCTGTCAAAGAGAAAAAGAAAATTGCGGGGCTAAATCGCAAAGACATTTCAAAAGGACAGACTGTGTTGATTGACCAATTGTTCTTTGAGGCCAATGAATCATCCGTCAGTGAAGAGTCTTATCCTACCCTGGAGGAGGTCTACGAATTTTTGGAAGAGAATGATGACATCATAGTGGAAATACAAGGCCATACGAATGGGATGCGGGGTATCACCAATGCCTTCTGTGACGAGCTATCCACTGAGCGAGCGAAAGAGGTAGCCACATATCTCGCCAAACGAGGCATTGCTTCTGATCGACTGAAGTACAAGGGCTATGGCAAGCGTAAACCAATAGCGACCAATCTGACCAAAGAAGGACGCAAAAAGAATCAGCGGGTGGAGATCAAAATCCTATCGATAGAGTCTTAGGCATCATCACTTCTCACCAGCGAGAACCCCAGTTTTTTCAGATCATCCCAGTAGCTGATGTACGACTTAGACACCACATCAGGCTTCAAGATTTTTATTGGAAAAAGTAAGCCCAGAGGAGCGAAGGCCATAGCCATGCGGTGGTCCTTATAGGTCTCTATTTCTGGAGCCTCTTCAGCCGTAGCAGCTCCATTGATGGCATAATAATCTTCATCACTTTTAGGACTGAACTTCTTAGGGAGCAGCGATAAGAACACCTGGACCTTCGCCAGCTCTTGCTGTAGTGCGAGGATTCTGTCTGTCTCTTTTATTTTTAGTGTGCTGAGGCCGGAGAACATGCTGTATACACCCATACCAGCTGACATCACTGCCACTGACTGAGCCAAGTCTGGCTGACGGATGAAGTCGTATTCGAATAGCTCTTTGGGCTTGCTGTCTTTAGTCTTGGTGATGGTCACTACATTATTGGCGAAGGACGACTGCACGCCGAAGGCTGTAGCTATGTCTGCGATGGCGCTGTCACCTTGGAGGCTGTCCTGGAAGAGGCCGTGCAGCTCTATCTCTGCTTCTTCTGAAAATGCTGCTATGGCATAGTGATAGCTCGCAGCTGACCAATCGGACTCTACGGTATAAGCTTTACCCTGGTAGGACTGTGGGCCCACATGGATGGTCATCTCATTGATCCACTCATGGTCCACGCCAAACTCCTGCATGATCCGTAGCGTCATCTCTAAGTAGGGACGAGACACCAGCGTATCTGTGATGTGCATGGTCAGGCCCTGGGGCAGCTGTGGCGCGATCATCAGCAGCGCTGAAAGGTATTGGCTGCTCACGCCGCCAGAGATACTGACCTTGTTTTGATAGCGATCTTGGTCGAAGTCCTTTATCTGAAGTGGGGGGTAGCCCTCATTCTCTATATAGTCAATGTCTGCTCCGATGGTACGCAGGGCCTCTACCAGAGGACCGATGGGTCGCTCCTTCATCCGGGCACTGCCGGTGAGTGTCTGGCTGCCTGACTGCAGGGCCAGGTAGGCTGTCATGAAGCGGTAGCAGGTGCCAGCGTGGCCAGCATCATAGACATCATCAGTCTGCGCTAAGAGGCGCTGCAGTATGTTGCTATCGTCGCTGATCGATAGATGGTCTATGGAGAAGTCCTGCTTAGACAGGGCTCTGATGATCAGCGCTCGGTTACTGATGCTTTTTGACCCTTCCAGATGGATAGTCCCTTTGGTTATCTTTGACGTCTTGCTGACTAAGGTATGTGTCATGTATTTTAATTTTGAAGACCGATGTCACGCAGCAATAACTGCTGGAAATTTCCAACTTGCGCGTCGTCGTTATGCCTATCACGATTGGTGCATTCTATTCTTCTTGATCCTGTTTATTCTGCTCATTCATTCTTCTGCGCTGTCTCGGATTGAGGTGGTCAGAATGTGCTTCGTAGGCTTTGATGATCTCTTTCACTAGCTTGTGTCGTACCACATCGTCAGCACTCAGGTAGACCGTGGCTATGCCATCTATGGGCTCCAATATGTCTATGGCACTATGGAGGCCAGAGCGCTGTCTGGAGGGCAGATCTATCTGGCTGAGATCACCCGTGATGATGCACTTAGCAGAAGGGCCCAGTCTCGTCAAGAACATCTTGATCTGGGAGCTGGTGGTATTCTGCGCCTCGTCCAGGATGATGAAGGCTTGATCCAGCGTCCTCCCTCTCATGTAGGCCAGTGGGGCTATCTCGATCACTCTGGATGACATGAAGTGCTCTAACTTTTCAGCGGGCAGCATGTCGTCCAGGGCGTCATACAGTGGTCGTAGGTAGGGGTCTATCTTTTCTTTCAGGTCACCTGGTAGAAATCCAAGACTCTCTCCAGCCTCTACGGCTGGGCGGGTGAGGATGATCTTCTTCACCAGCCTGTTCTTCAAGGCTCTTACGGCTAAGGCTACTGCGGTGTAGGTCTTCCCCGTACCAGCGGGCCCGATGGCGAAGAGGATGTCATTGGAGTCCACCATGTCCACCATACGCTTCTGATTCTTCGTTCTGGCTTTGATGGGTTTGCCCTGTCTGCCGTGTACGATGGTGGTATTAGATGAGTGGCCATTTTCGCTTAGTTCGATTCTACCACCTTTGATGATATCGCGGACGATGTCATCCGTGAGTTCTTCTTTCTGCTTCAGCAGGCGCACCATGACTTCCAGCTTAGACTTGACGGCTTGGGTATGCTTTTTTTCACCAGAGAGCTTGATGTTATTTCCCCTTGAGGTGATTTTCACTTCGGGGTAAGCTTCTTTCAGTAAGTTTAGTTTTGAATTTCTCTGTCCGTATAGATCGATGGGATCTATGCCATTGATGCTTAGTATTATTTCACTCAATAGTCCTGTTCAATTTATTTGATGAAGGATGAATTTGATTCA
>CALFUK010000031.1 GCA_937929945.1 uncultured Saprospiraceae bacterium | reverse complement strand
ACACTAAAGCTATAGTCACCATTCGCATCGGTAACCGCGGTCTGCATGACTCCTGCTCCATCTGTGATCACAATCGTGACTCCTGGAATTGGGGTATCCCCCATTCCGTCTCCAGTGGTATCTTCTTCGACTGTACCTGATACGATTTGTTCTGGCCTTTCGTCTACGAAGTCTTGATCTGGAGTACTTCCAGCAGGAGGTACTGTCCCCATAATTGTATTGTCATTCGCACCATCCACGTCGGATACTGATGTAAGACCCATTGGGTCTGTTTCGGTAATGATGAAATCACCGGGAGATACAATAAACATGTAGTCTCCATTAGCATCTGTCACGGTAGTCTGCATGGCTCCCGTCGCGTCTACAATGGTAATTGTGACATTAGGTATTGGTGTATCTCCTATGCCATCGCCGTTAGTATCTTCTTCTACTGTACCGGACACTTGGGCTGGTTGCTCATCCAAGAAGTCTTGATCAGGCTCATTTCCATTGGAAGGAACTGTACCTGTTATAATGTTGTCATTAGCTCCATCTATGTCTGAGACAGAAGTGAATCCTGCAGGATCATCTTCCGTGATGGTAAAGTCACCTGGAGCAACTATAAATGAGTAATCTCCGTTAGCATCTGTCACTGTGGTCTGCATCATACCAGCACCATCCACAATAGTAATCGTGACTCCTGGAATAGGTAGATCTGGGATACCATCTCCATCAGTATCCTCTTCTACGGTTCCTGATACCATGGCTGTGCAATCTTCTACAGTGACTGGTGTACCCGTGGCATCTAAGTCTGCACATAGATTATTAGAGGTAATGAGTCCTAAAACATCTCCTCCTGTCGTCGTTCCGGGCACTACCACACTTAGATCTAAAAATTCTGGAGATGTATTATCACTGGTCTCAGCTACAAGAGTATGTATCGTATACATACCTGATACGCCTACAGAGAATACTGGAAGGTTATTCGTTTGCTCAATGATTAATGTTGGTCCACTAGTCAATACGTATATGACTTCATATCCTGCAGGCACCATAGCATTACCATCTGAATTTGCTGTAAGAACTACCGTAGAATTAGGGTCAAGACATCCTGACACAGTTCCGCCAGAAAGTGTACCAGCATCTACGTCGCAAGGAAGTTCGTCTATAAAATCATTATCTGGATTCGCTCCTCCGGCGGGGACAGAACCCATGATCGTTTCATCGTTGGCACCATCCACATCGGATACTGAATCATAGCCTGGCAAATTGGTTTGAACAATGGTAAACATACCTGGCGCTACTGTAAACATATAGTCACCATTAGCATCTGTGGTAGTCGTCTGGGTCATACCCGCTCCATCTGTGATCTCGATTGTCACACCAGCTAATGGCGTGTCTCCAGTCCCATTTTCATCTAAGTCTTCTAAAACCGTCCCTGATACGACGGCTGGCTGTACGATTGGCGTATTCGTCGGATCATCGGGGCCACCAGTTTCATTAACGTCTATAGGGTTACCTGTGTCAGAATCATCCGTCACTGTCGTGTTATCAGGATCCTCGGCAGTTACGATAGCTTGATTATTGACAAATCCCGCCGCAATATCAGCTGGTGTGATAGCGTAAGTAGCTGTAGAAACTCCAACCTGAGAAACTAATAAAGTAGATGGTGTCACTCCAGAAGGTGTAGGCAGTGTACCCGTTCCACTGAAGCCCATCATATTTTCTGATATAACCGCATTTGTAAGGGTAACATTACCACAGTTAGTCACTACATATTGAAATGTAATGATATCTCCAGGATTCGCAATACCATCAGCACCAAGATCTAAAGAACTGGACTTCATCAGCATCACACATCCTTCAATTGGAATTGGCGTATTAGTCGGATCATCATCTCCAGGTGTCTGATTGACATCTGGATCATTACTCGTATCAGAGTCGTCTGTAACTGTCATGCCCATAGGGTCATCACCAGAGGCAACTGCTTGGTTATCTATGCTTCTTGCGTTTATATCATCTTGGGTAATGGTATAAAGCGCTGTGGCGGTACCTGTTGCCCCAGGAGCCAATGTGGCTGGAGTTACTGCAGTAGGCGAAGGCAGAGTACCCGTACCAGTAAAATCCATCATTGATTCTGTAACAGCAACATTACTCAGCTCCACATCTCCACAATTCATGACTGTGTAGGTATAAGTTATAATATCACCGACCGTCGCCATCGCATCTGCACCTAAGTCTAAAACAGAAGATTTAGTAAGCGATATACAAGGATCGCATGGATCTAATGGGACTAAAATTTCACAAGTAGTCATTTCACCGCAAGCATCTGTCACAACGACTGAAGCTGTTCCTGCAGGTAGCATAGTGGCCGTTTGCGTGGTCTCTCCATTGTTCCACAAGAATGTGTAAGGTAGATTGCCGCCAGTGGTTACTGCTGTAGCGCTTCCATTGTCAGATACACACATGGCATTGCTATTGAGCGTGACCGTACATTCTATGCATCCGATAGCTTCATCAGTCCAATTAGTAGATGGAGGTGTGACACAACTCGTCGTGACACCGTCTGCATCGATCACCAATCCACATTCGTCTACACCATTGGGTGGTAAAACATACCCTTCGTCAACTTCTGTATCGTTTACGTTAGGGTTAGAATTTGTACAAGCTTCCGTTGCATCTGGACATCCATCATCATCAGCATCTAAATCTAAATAATCTGGAATAAGATCACCATCAGTATCGATTGGTGCCAGATTACATATATTGACTAAAACACCAGTAGATACTCCATTGTCCATCTCATACAAACCATCGCCATTATTATCTAAAGTACAATCTTCTAAAGTCAGTCCAGTATCACCACATGCTTCTATGGCATCAGGAATTCCATCATTATCAGAATCTAAATCTAAGTAATCAGGGACTCCATCTCCATCTGTATCTAATTCTTCAATAGTGCAACCTTCTCCCCAAACGACGGTATAAGAACCACCAGCATTATTAAGGCCATTAAAATTATAAAATTGAAAGTTTACTTGATCAATACACCCCAGAAATGTGATGATAAATAGATGATCATCGACATTAGTACCTGCTTCACCAGGAGAATTCACGTCGCATATACTTGTGAATGTACCCGCTGTAAAAGGTGAAGTATCTAAGGTTTGGACGCAAGCACCTGGGGATAAAATCGTATATGGTACAGGTACGCCATTATTAAAGGCTGTAACAACTACTTCATCTGTCTTATCCAAATCAAAAAATGTGATCGTTTGATCACAAACTTCTTGGTCAAAAGTATATGTGTTATTCAATGCATCATTTTCACTTCCTGAGCTAGTGACTCCTTGTCTCAAACCAATCTCTCCATTAGTCTGCGAAGCATTGATTTCATCTTCATCACCGCCAGCATTCCCAGAAAACGTCATGATACCAGTAATGGTGGCATCACCGATCATGATTCCTGCCAAATTGAATGCACTTATACCATCCATCCCTGTGCCGTTTAAAGCAGTAAGGTCAGGCGTGGTACAGGTTAATTCTAATCCCTCGTCTTCATCCAGAATACCGTCATTGTCACTATCCATATCGGTGACATTTAGCACTCCATCCCCATCTTTATCTTGGGCTACGGCATACTGCGGTACACTAAGACAGGCAGCTATGAAGAGAAGTAGAAGAGGCACTCTGGCATGTTGGAAGCCTTTAAGTGCTTTCTTGAATGTAGTGTTTAGAATCAAATTCAACTTATTCATTCTCAGATTTTAGTAATAGGTTTTACCGTTAGTCGGTTTATGGATGATTTTGGTAGAAAATATCTAACAAGACAGACTTCACCCAACTACAAAAATGGTGAAATAAGGTATCTTATATACTACAGTACTACGGTAATTAATACATATAACATATAAATAATATATATACAACTGCTAATCAGATATTTAAAATTAATATTGTGGAAATTAGTTATTCTGCTACCTGACTGGTTGAATATTTTGCTCAAGTCACATTTTTAGGCTAATATGACTACTAAACAATGGCAGTTTTTGAATAATTCTGAAATTCAGAGGTCTTTTTTTTAAGAAGAGCCCATATTTATAACTAACTGAATTTCAGTTAACTATATAATATAATTAGAGGTATATAAATTATAGTTTATAAAATAATTGATGTATTCTACCCTGATATACAGTCTATTACAAATAGCTGAATCTTTATTATAATGGGTCGACATTGATAATTATCCTTACCGTACTTAGCCCCTTCTTCTTTGCTATTTCTTGCTTGTAGTGGAGAATAGCACGCTTTACATGATTGATGACGCTCGTCTGTTTTTCTATCTTCATCATGATGTCAAAGTGGTATTGATTGTTGATTCTCGCTATACCTGGTTCTGCTGGACCCAATACTCGCTTTCCAAAAATCCCTTTAAGCCAATGCCCCAGTAAACTCGCTGCCTCCTTGGACGTATTTCGATATTTATGCTTGATGGTGATCTTGATAAGCCGGCTGAAGGGAGGATAAAAGAACATTTTTCGTTCTGACAGCTCTTTAGATGCGAATCCTGAAAAATCATACTCTAGGACTTTCTGAATAATCCAATTCTCAGGATCATAGGTCTGAACCAATACCTCTGTCTTCCCCTTAGATCTGCCTGCACGGCCACTCACCTGGGTCAATAGCTGAAATGCCTTCTCCCCTGCTCTGAAGTCAGGAAAAGTGAATAAAGCATCAGCATGCAATATACCAACGAGAGTGATATTGCTGAAATCGAGCCCTTTCGTGACCATCTGGGTGCCGATGAGCACATCGATGCGGCCTACTTCCATTTGGGATAGTATCTCATTGTAGCTGGTCTTAGACCTGACCGTATCATGATCTAATCGGCGAATATTGAATTCTGGAAAGACATCCGACAATAGATCTTCGATGCGCTCTGTACCAAATCCCAACTTAGTCAGAGCCGTATTACCACAGCTGAAACAAGAAGTACTGACCGAGCTTCGGAATCCGCAGTAGTGACAGCGCATCTCCTTCGTATATTGATGCAGAGTCAGTGATACATCACAGTTAGGACATTCTACAGCCACCCCACACTTGAAACACTTCACCGTGGGTGCAAAGCCTCTTCTATTCTGAAAGAGCAGCACTTGCTCTCCATTTTCTACTCTGGCTCTGATGGCATTAATGAGTCGCTCCGAGAATAT
This sequence comes from uncultured Saprospiraceae bacterium, assembly GCA_937929945.1. Classification (GTDB taxonomy): domain Bacteria; phylum Bacteroidota; class Bacteroidia; order Chitinophagales; family Saprospiraceae; genus CALFUK01. Next base: position 59,596 of record CALFUK010000031.1, on the reverse strand, counting down.
GACTTGCTCCTTTTTTGATCCTTGCTCCTCTGATAGGTCTACAATTTGAATGTCTGGCAGTATCGCTTCTCCATAGCGCTCAGTGATGGCCACATAAGCATACTTAGAAGTCAGCTTATTGTGAAGGGTATCCAATGAGGGTGTAGCTGTGCCCAAAATCACCTTGGCTCCATATAAAGTTGACAGGTAGGTAGCTACATCTCGGGCATTGTATCGTGGACTGGGGTCCTGCTGCTTGTAGGAGCCATCATGCTCCTCATCTACAATGATCAATTGTAAATTTTGATAAGGTAGCAGCAGACTGGACCTAGCTCCTAATACGATGGGGTGCCCCTCTAATATCCTTTTCCAGACCTCTACCTGCTCATGATTGGTCATCCGACTATGGTAAAAGATGACATCAGAACCAAATGCCAGCTGCAATCTGGTAAGCATCTGGGAAGTCAAGGCGATCTCTGGCAGCATATATAATACCTGACCACCTGCTTCAATAACAGACTGGATATGGTGGATATAGATCTGAGTCTTACCACTACCCGTGACTCCTTGAAGCAACACCACATTAAAATCTTCAAAAGACTTATACATTTGATCGGAAGCTGTTTGCTGAGCCTCGCTGAGGGATTTCAGTCCCCTTTTCTCTATATTTTCTAATTTGATGCGATTGATTTCCTTCTTTCTGACCTCGATGAAGCCTTTCTTTTCCAGAGCCTTGATCACGGTATTATCGATGGACAACAGTTTATAGAGCTTGAATTTAGGAATCCAATCATAATCTTCGTGGAGCTCTACGATCTTGAGCAAGGTATTTTGCTGCTTCTCTGAGCGGGATAGCTGTGAGAATATATCGTCTATATCATCCCCGTGCATGACTGCCTCTGTCGCACGCAGGTAGTCTTCGTACTTGGGTTTGTATTTTTGCCGCAGCTCTTCTCTTGTGATGATAAACTTCTGCTGCATTTGCTTCTTCAAAAAAGCATAGACAGATTTCTGGCCCAGCAGTTTTTTTAACTTATCAACAGATATCTCTTTCTGGTGCTCTAAAGTCTCGTACAGCAGATACTCCTTTCGGCTCAGTTTGTCCGGCCTCTTCGTAAGCTGATATGGATTCAGACAGATCTGGGTCTCACTACTCAGCTTGAGACCTGACGGAAGCGCCACATTCATCACTTCTCCCATGGTACAGCAATAGTATGAGGCCATCCATGTCCAGAGGCCTATTTGCTCAGAGGTGACTACGGGATAGTCATCTAAAAGTGAGACAATAGGGCGCGAATTATGATCAGGCTCCTCTGATGTTATACTTTTTACAATGCCTGTATAATGTTTATTTCTGATCTGTGCTTCTACTCTGACACCTATGGCAATTCCAGCTTGCAGTTCTTCAGGTACATAATAGGTGTATGTATCTGCTATGGCCAATGGTAATATGACGTCAATCCACATGTCGAAAATTCTCGTGCTCGAAATTAGAAAAATATCTCTTGCGCTACGCGATAAGTATTCGCATGAGCTTCGATGATATCGGCAATGCGCTCAGAGTAGCCGCCCCCCATGCTGATGCATACAGGAATCTCATGCAGCTGGCATAGGTGGAGGACATATCGATCTCTCTCCTTGCATCCGTCTCTGGATAGCGATAGACGGCCCAGCTTATCGGATGCTAACACATCCACCCCTGATAGATACATGATCAAGTCTGGCTGATGACGATCAATGAGCTGAGGCAAATGGTCCTCTAGTGCTGCCAAATAAGCTTTATCTTCCGTCTTATCCGGCAGACCGATGTCTAAATCACTTTGTTCTTTTCGGAGAGGATAGTTTTTTGCTCCGTGCATACTGAAGGTAAAGACACGGTCATCATGGGCAAATATCTTAGCTGTGCCATTCCCTTGATGCACATCCAAGTCCACAATTAAGATTCGCTGGCATTCTTTATTCTCCAAAAGTATATTCGCTGCAATCGCAAAATCATTGAATACGCAAAAACCTTCGCCCTTGTCTCTATATGCATGATGCGTTCCACCAGCCACATTGAGCGCTACGCCATACTCTACTGCATATCTGGCACAGTCTAAAGTGCCTCTTGCTATGTACTTACCTCTCTCGATTAAGGCATCACTCACGGGAAATCCGATGTCCCTGATCTCCTTTCTACTCAGCTCTAAGTGGTTCAGCTTGTGGAGATACTCTTTCGTATGTGTCAGTAGTATTTCTTCTTCTGTCAATTGAATGGGATGGAAAAACTGATCTTCGGTGACTGTCCCTTCATAGAGCAGCTGTTCTGGTAGCAGTTCATATTTGATCATCGGGAATCTATGTCCCTCAGGCAGCTGATATTTATATACAGGCGAATAAGCAATCTTTAGCAAGTCTCAATTTTTCTTTTGGTGTCTGCTCCGTAAAACATCGATGATGTCATTAAGTTCGAAGCCTTTAGCCCTCAGCAAAACTAAATAGTGAAAAATGAGATCCGCCGCCTCTCCCTTGAAGAGCTCGTCATTTTCATCCTTGGCCTCTATGACCAGCTCTACTGCCTCCTCTCCTACTTTCTGAGCTACTTTATTGATGCCCTTCTTGAATAAGCTGGAGGTATATGATTCATCATCAGGGTTAGCGTGTCTGTCCTTGATGATATTCTCCAGTACAGCTAAGAACTGATAAGAGTCTACTTGATTATCCTCACCCCAGCAGGTGTCCGTCCCCTTGTGACAGGTAGGCCCTTGTGGTGTGGCTTTGATCAACAAAGTATCGTCATCACAATCATTAGAGATTTGCTGTACGACTAAGTGATGACCACTCTCCTCCCCTTTGGTCCACAGGCGTTGCTTGGATCGGCTGTAGAAAGTCACCAGACCTGTATCCTCTGTCTTAGCTAATGACTCTTCATTCATGTAACCCAGCATCAGCACTTTATGAGTAGCTGCATCCTGAATGATGGCCGGAACCAATCCTGTATTCTTGTCATATTTTACTTGCATGTAAATTTAATTTTGAGATTCTGAGCCTTTCATCATCATACAAAGAGCTATGAATCAGTTAGCTATTATCGTATCTGTATAGAATGATCTTTCAAGTATCGTTTCAGCTCCGGGACGGGTATTTCCTTAAAATGAAAGACACTGGCTGCCAGCGCCGCATCCGCATCAGCCTCCTCAAATACGTCTTTAAAGTGGGCCTTGGTGCCCGCACCTCCAGAAGCGATCACTGGTATGGATACCGTCTGATTCATTTTCTTCAAAGCCTCGATCGCGAAGCCATTCTTGGTGCCATCATGATCCATAGAAGTAAAGAGAATCTCTCCCGCACCCATTTCTTGCACTCTCCTGGCCCAATCGAACAGACCTAACTCAGTCGGCTTAGTCCCACCGTGCGTATGTACGATCCACCTTCCTTCTACCTGCTTCGCATCAATGGCAACAATCACGCATTGTGCTCCGTATTCATTCGCTATCTCTGAGATCAGGCCTGGATTCCTCACAGCAGATGAGTTGATGGAGATCTTCTCCGCGCCACATCTCAGCAAGGTGTATACCTGATCGACACTGGAAATACCCCCTCCGACGGCATAAGGAATATTCACTTCTTCACCCACTCGGCGGACAAGATCATACAAGGTCTTCCTGCCTTCCAATGTGGCTGATATATCCAGAAAGACTAACTCGTCAGCACCCTCATCTGCATAGATTCTGGCCAGCTCTACAGGATCACCTGCATCTCGTAGCTGCTCAAAATTTACGCCTTTTACGGTCCGTCCACCCTTGATATCTAGACAAGGAATAATTCTTTTGGCTAGCATATCAAGTATTGATGATGTTCTTTAATTCTTTCATATCTATTTTGCCTTCATAAATGGCCTTCCCGATGATAGCAGCATCGCAGCCCATCGCATCCAGCCGAAGAATCTCCTCTGTGGAGCTGACACCACCGCTCGCGATGAGTTTCACATCAGGATGCGCCTGCATGACCTGCTGATACAGTCCCTCTGATGAACCCATGAGCATACCATCTTTGGAAATATCTGTGCATAAGAAATACCTTGCTTGATGAGATTTGAACTCACTGATAAAATCGAAAAGTTTGATTTCACTTCTTTCTTGCCAGCCATTAATAGAGATAAATCCGTCATCCACATCAGCCCCAATGATAAATGCATCGGGATCATTTTCACTGAGCCAATGCTGCACCCGTTCTGGATCTTTAATCGCAAGACTTCCTATAATGACTTGATCCACTCCTGCATTAAAAACATCTTTCAAAGCTGCATCCGTCTTCACGCCGCCTCCAAATTCTATCTTCAGACCTGTCTTGGATTTGATCTGCTCCACGACTTTTAGATTTACAGGAGCGTGTTTTTTGGCCCCATCTAAATCCACCACGTGGATCTGCTCTACCCCTAAGTCTAAGAAGGACTCAGCGGCTACAAGCGGATCCTTATGGTATACTTTTTTCGTATCATAGTCGCCCTTTGACAGGCGTACACATTGGCCATCTATGATATCTATAGCAGGTAATATTCTGATCATAAATTCAAAAAATTCGTGAGTATCTGTTCTCCAGTTGTTCCACTCTTCTCTACGTGAAACTGGAGTCCGTAAAAGTTATCTTTTTGCACTGCAGCTGAAAACAAATGATTGTAGTCGGCTGTACCGATCGTAAACTCATTTTGTGCCACAAAGTAGCTGTGGACAAAGTAAACGTAAGCATCATGCTCAATACCTTTAAATAAATCACCTTGCAACTGATTGATTTGGTTCCAACCCATGTGCGGCACTTTCTGAAATGGCTCAGCTGGTAGAGGGACGAATTTCTCCACCACACTATCCATGATACCTAAGCAGGTGGTATCCCCTTCCACCGAAAATCGATTGAGCAGCTGCATCCCGACACAGATGCCTAACAAAGGCTTTGTGACTGATCGAATCACTTCCACCAATTGTTTATCTCGCAATGACTTCATCGCCTGAGTCGCGTGACCTACACCTGGGAATATGACTCTTTCTGCATTGAGGATTGCTTCAGGGTCATCAGTGAGTACGTAGTCAGCGCTGAGCCGCTTCATAGCATTCATCACACTACAGGTATTTCCAGCATCATAATCAATTATTGCAATCACATCTTCTTACTTTACATTATTATAATACACCCTTAGTGGATGGCAGACTCATATTATTCACATCTCTTGTCTTAGCCATTTTGATCGCTCTGGCAAAAGCCTTGAATAATGCTTCTATTTTATGATGTTCATTGTCACCGCTCACTTTGATATTAAGATTACACTGCGCATGATCAGAGAATGACTTAAAGAAATGATAGACCATCTCCGTCGGCATATCCCCTACTTTCTCTCTTTGAAATGTCACATCCCACACCAGCCAGGCTCTACCTCCAAAATCCACAGCGACTTCTGCCAGACAGTCATCCATGGGCAGATTGAATCCATAGCGCTCGATTCCAGCCTTCTTGGCTAAGGCCTCTCGATAAAGCTGACCCAGGACGATGGCGGTATCCTCTATGGTATGATGCTCATCTATTTCTAAGTCTCCATCAGCCTGCACCGTCAGATCCACTCCACCATGCTTAGCTAGCTGATCCAGCATGTGATCGAAAAACTCCAAGCCGGTATGACAATCAGACAGACCTGTACCGTCCAAATTGAGCTTAGCTCTAATCTTCGTCTCATTCGTATTACGCTCTACGATGGCCAGCCGATCTTGCCGCACTAAGTGATTGTAGATATCCTTCCAGTTGTCAGTGTAAAGGTCTACACTGGGCTTGAGGGACTCTACGTGTGATGGCTCTTCTGAATAATCCGATGATATAAGAATAGATCTCGACCCCAGATTTCTAGCCAACTCTATATCTGACCAGCGATCGCCAATAACGATGGAGTGAGCTAAATCATAGTCACCAGCCATGTATTTTTTAAGCATGGCAGTACCTGGCTTGCGGTATGGAGACTTATCTTCTGGTAGATGCCTGTCAATATAGACCCCATCAAATATGACTCCCTCTGCTGCCAGTGTATCAATGATCAACTCATGACAAGGCCAAAAATCCTTTTCAGGAAATGTAGGCCCACCGAGATCATCTTGATTCGTGATCATCACAAACTCATAGTCGAACTGGCTTGCGATTTTCGCTAAGTAGCTGATGCACCGAGGCAAGAACCTGATCTTATGTATTTCATTGAGCATCTGATCCTCAGCCTCCTGAATGATGGTCCCATCTCGATCTAATATCAATAATTTTTTCATTCACACATATTTTTTAATTGAATGTGTAGCAGTAAGTAATATTAATTTATTACTCACTATGTAGTGTATTTACTTCATAGCCTGAGTATCCATGGCCATCAGTACATTAAGTAAGTTTTTATTTTCCTCTGCCGTCCCAATCGTAATTCTCAGGCAGTTATCACAGTGCAATTCTTTGGATCGATCTCTGACAATGATGCCGTGATTGACTAATTCCTCGTAAACTCCATTCGCATCCGAAAAGCGAATCAAGAAAAAATTAGAGTCCGTCGAAAATACCTCTTCTACCACAGGTATAGCTGGAAGAGCGCGCTGCAGGTCTTCTTTTTCTGCGATTATATCACTTATTGATTTCTCTATCTGGCTAAAATTTTCAAGAAGTTTTAGTGCGTACTCAGATGTAATAGCACTCACATTGTAAGGCAGCTTGACAGAGCGCAGTACATGGATCACGTCCGGATGAGCAATGCCGATGCCTAATCTGATACCCGCTGATCCGTATGATTTTGAGAAGGTCTGCAGGACCACTAAGTTATCAATATCCAATGATGACGCAGAAGGCTGCTCCGCAAAGTCAATGTATGCCTCGTCTACCACGACTAAGCCTGGTGCCGCGCTGCAGACATCCTGTATCTCTTGGTGGCTCACCATAATATTCCCAGAGGGATTATTGGGAGAACAGATGAAAATGATCTTGTCCGTCGCCTGGATGGCCTGAGTAAAAGCATCTACGTCCAAGGTGAAATCTGGCCTCAAGTCGACGGCTCGAATCTCAATCTGATTCAGCGCAGCAGAAAAATCATACATACTGAAGCTGGGCCTGAATGTCAGAATCGTATCCTCTGATGGAATACAAAAAGAGCGTATTAGTATGTCAATGATCTCATCAGAGCCATTGCCTACAAAGAGCTTCTCTTGATCCACTGCTTTGATCTTGGCCAGCTCAGCCTTAAGAGCTTTTTGGTCAGGATCAGGATACCTACTGTAGTCGAAGTCATGCGGATTCTCATTTGCATCCAAAAGAATATCTGCTCGACCATCGAATTCTGAACGGGCAGAACTATATGGTATGAGAGATCTGATATGGGGTCGAACTAAATCTATGATCATCGAAGTCTGATTTTGACAGCATTAGCATGAGCCTGTAGCTGCTCGGCCTCTGCCATGTCGATGATGGTCTGCCCGAGTCCAGCTAAGCCCTGCTCTGAAATATGTTGAAAGGTTATTTTCTTACAGAATGAATCTAGATTCACACCCGAGAAGGCCTTGGCATGTCCATTCGTGGGCAGCGTATGATTGGTCCCAGATGCATAGTCACCGGCGCTTTCTGGAGTGTAATTCCCCAAGAAGACCGATCCAGCATTCTTGATTCGATCTATATATGATTCGCTCTGATCAGAACTGATGATGAAGTGCTCAGGAGCATACTCATTAATGAATGCAAAGGCAGCATCAGCATCTTCATAGCTTACAGCATGGCTGTGAGCAAGGGATAATGATGCTATCTCCTGCCTAGGTAATGAGCTGATCTGCTCTTCTATTGCTGCCTCTACACGATCCACCAAACTCTCATCCGTAGTCACAAATATGACCTGACTATCTACACCGTGCTCCGCTTGAGAAAGTAAGTCAGAAGCGATGAACTCTGGGTGCCCTGTCTCATCAGCAAAGACTAAGGCCTCTGATGGACCTGCAGGCATATCAATGGCCGTACCTGAGGCGAAGGCTTGCATCTTAGCTGCAGTGACGTATTGATTCCCAGGTCCGAATATCTTGTCCACCTTAGTCACAGTATGGGTCCCGATGCTCATAGCGGCTATCGCTTGGGCCCCACCAGCCTTCACTATGGTGGTGACACCACACAGATGTGCCGTGTAAAGGATAGCCGGATGAATGGCTCCATACTGATCCGGCGGTGTGCACAGGACGATCTCTTCGCAGCCAGCTATGGTAGCAGGTATAGCCAGCATCAAGACGGTAGAAAAAAGCGGAGCCGTGCCGCCTGGTATGTATAAGCCGACTTTCTCAATCGGTACTGACTTCTGCCAGCAGCTCACGCCTTCTGAGGTCTCGACTTTGATAATTTCAGATTGCTGCATCTGATGAAATCTGGTGATGTTACCGTGGGCTATCGTGATGGCCTTCTGTAAGTGCACAGGGATCGAATTAGCGGCACCCATTATCTCTGATTCTGATACCAGCAGGTGGTCCAGCTTGATCTTATCAAACTTCTCTGTGAAATCTAAAAGTGCGGCATCACCATACTGAGTGATTTTTTGAAAGATGTGATTGACCGTTTCCGCTAAGGCACTCACATCCATCGCTGGCCGTGTGCATATCGTGCTGATCTCCTCTCGTGTCGGCTTGTGATATCGATTCATTAGACTACCATTTTTTCGATAGGAATGACCAAGATGTCTTCTGCTCCATATTCTTTCAGCTGATTGATCACGCCCCAAAAATCATTCTCAGCAATGACAGAATGCAGCGAACTCCAGTCCTTATCCATCAGTGGCAGCACCGTAGGGCTCTTTAGTACTGGCAATATATCAGATACCTTCTGTAGATTTTCATTAGGCACATTCATCAGAATGTATTTATACTGCGACGCATTTAGCACTGATCTTATTCTAAATAAGAGCTGGTCCAAGAGCTCTGTGTGCTCCTCAGATAATGACTGCCGACTGACCAGACAGGCCTCTGATTTTAGGATGATGTCTTTCTCCTCCAGCCCATTTTTAAACAGTGTGCTACCGCTGCTGACAAGATCACAAATGGCATCAGCCAGTCCAATGTTCGGTGCTATTTCCACAGAACCTGAAATCAGATGTATGTCTGCTTTGACTTGATGCTGATTCAGATATTGCTGGAGCGTGTGCGGATAGGAGGTGGCTATCTTTTTGCCTTGGAGGCTTTTGATACTGGTATAGCCTTGCTCAGCCTTAGGCACTGCTATAGATAGGCGGCACTTGGAGAAGCCAAGCTTCTCATGGATCTGGAGGCCTTTGTTTTTTTCGATCACAGTATTTTCTCCCAGGATGGCAATATCACAAACGCCGTCTGCCACATACTGCGGGATATCTGAATTCCTTAGATAGAGCAGCTCAGCGGGAAAGCCAATCACCTCCGCCTTCAGTTGGTCCAAGCCTTTGTTTACTTTCAGGCCACACTGTTTCAGCAGTTTGATTGACTCATCGTGGAGTCGTCCAGATTTTTGAATGGCAATTTTCAGCATGTTGTCAATTTCAATTATGTCCTAAAACAAAAAAACCCGCTATCTAAAAGAGAGCGGGTCATATTATATCTATTATCAATACAATCTTCACTCGCTTCTCAGCAAGTCATGATGATGGATTGTATTTGTGTACGTCTTAATCATTTTCTATTACGAAAGTAAGACCTTTATACATAGGATAAAAGTAAACACCGTAATTATTAATAATTCACAGCGATTGGTCTATGCCTCATTGGCGTTCATCCATTTACTTCTATTTGTGATGATCTATTGATTATCTTGCTGGTATAATAAAACCAACTTATGGCAGTACTCACCATTAAGGGACTTAGCAAAAACTATGGCAAAATCACAGCGCTCGAAAATCTAAACTTAGAGATTGAAGCTGGCAAGGTGTATGGACTTTTAGGTCCTAATGGCAGCGGTAAGACTACCACCCTCGGCATCATTCTCGGTATTTTGAAGGCGGATACCGGAAGCTACGAGTGGTTTGACGGCAAGTATGGTCCTTATCATCGTAAGAAGATAGGCGCCATCTTAGAGACTCCCAATTTTTATCCTTACAAGAATGCCGTGGATAATCTTAAGATCATAAGCCACATCAAAGGCATCAAGCAAGATAACTACGACCATGTGCTTGACTTAGTGAATCTTTCACACCGAAAGCTGTCGGCATTCAGGACCTATTCTTTGGGTATGAAGCAGCGGCTGGCCATCGCTGCTACGATGATTGGCGAGCCCGAAGTCGTCATTTTTGATGAGCCCACTAATGGTCTCGATCCGCAAGGGATATCGGAGGTCAGACAGACACTAACACAGATAGCTGACTCAGGCAAGACAGTCATCCTGGCTAGTCATATCTTGGACGAAGTCGAAAAAATCTGTTCGGATGTAGCGATCATCAAAAATGGAGTCATGCTTGCTACGGGTCCTGTGGGGTCAATCCTCTCCAGCGACGTTTTCATAGAGCTGAAAGCCGAAAACATGGACGAGCTTAATCGAATGCTGAATGACCTTAACTGGATCAAGGACCTACGTGTAGACAAAGGGATGCTCCAAGGCACCATGGATCCTGCACACTCTATCTCTGAAATTAATCGCATGGCTTTTGACCATGACATCACGCTGACTCACATGGTGGCCCGTAAGCAGCGTCTCGAAGAAGAGTTCTTACAGATCACCAAATAGAGATACCATCTAAGAGCAGTTTACTTTATACTAACAGATAATCAATGATTTACAAAATCGATATACATGAATAAGGTCCAGCATTTATTGAGTTTAGAATGGATGAAGTTCAAGAATAATTCGGTCTTTATTCTGTTCGGAAGCATGTTTGTTTTGACATTTCCCTTAGCCATATTTGTGGGCAAGGAGATCAAGAACTTACCCAAGCCGCTACCTAATAACTCGATCTTTTACCAATTCCCCACAAACTGGGAGTGGCTGGCATATGAAGGCAGCTGGCTGGTCTTCTTCTTCTTGGCCTTTATCGTGATGAATATGATCACCACTGAAGTATCCAACAAAACCCTGCGGCAAAATATCATCACTGGATTGACCAGACAAGATTTCTTTGCGGCTAAGCTGGCGTCTGTCTTGAGTCTCTGTTTCGCGGCGACTCTATTCTACGTGATTGTTGTATTGGTCATCGGATTTTTTCATAATGATCCCTACTCTCTCGAAGGAGCTTTCTCAGATAAGACCTGGATACTCCGCTACTTTTTGATGTGCCTCGGCTATTTGAGCTTTGCGTTTATGATCGGCTTCATCGTCCGGAGTCCAGGCGTGTCCATCTTCGTTTACATCAGCTACATCTTCTTTCTTGAGCCTCTTATGAAATGGGCCGTACACTACAAGCTGACGGAAGACTCTACTATCAATTATTGGCCCATGAACGCCGTGGAAGACCTGACACCACTGCCTCTGTATAAATATGCTGAGAATATCCCCCGGCAGGATCTCGATTTTAGTTTTTTACTCGATCCCCATCATGCAATGATCGCAGTCTCCATCTATAGTGTCTTGTTCATTGGATTGGCTTATTGGCATTTTATGAGTCGAGACATATGAGTTGAGACATTTTAGTTGAGTTATGAGTTTTTGAGTGATGAGTTATGAGAGGTCTGGGCTCGATTGGGCAAAAGGGTGCGTTATGCTGGAGTTGTTTCAGTATTTGTGGGAGTTATGAGTTTTTGAGTGATGAGATATGAGTGTGTGGGGTCGATTGGGCAAAAGGGTGCGTTATGCTGGAGTTGTTTCAGTATCTGTGTAAAGTTACTCTGGGGAGTTATGAGTTTTTGAGTGGCGATTTATGAGTGAGGGGCCAGCTCAGGCAAAAATGGCGCATCATGGTGGACCTGTCTTTTATGAATCGTGCTTGGATTAGTCTCTGGACTTGGTAGCTAAGAGTTGCCTTGCATTGGTTGATTCAAGACAACTCTTATCTACTTGTGCTGCTTTAGTTATCTGCGCCTTCTGAATCTTAGATTATCGCAGCTGTTGCGGCCGTACCACCTGAGTTCATCATTGCGAAATTCATAGCGTTCTCCGTTGTCGCAGCGGTAGGCATTCGGATTATTTCTGTCTTGGTAGAAGTTAAGCCAGTTTCCATTTCTGGATCTCCTTGATCTGAATCCGCCGTCGAATGACTCGATGTATAGCTGATTCCTGCCTCTGCCACACTCCCACCTACCATCTAATCTGCCTCGACTATTCGGAGCTACTCTACTGCCGTAATATGATCCGACCCTTCCGTTGCCCCTTGTTCTTGAGGCGTAAGGTCTATCTGAGTATCGATCAGCTCGGATCCGCCGATCGGTATCATAACGTCCCTGCTTGAAGAATACCCGATACTCTCGGTCGCCTCGATTTTTCCAAATCAGTTTATTCCGATTGATGAGTTCGATCACATTGCCGTCTCGATCAGCATAGGTCCTTTCATCAAGAACTCTAAAGCGTTTTGTCTTTCGGAAGAGTCCTCTTCGCTTGACTCTGATGCCATTTCTGTCGTATTGAATTTCCAGCTCTTGATCATAATTCCGATCATGCCAGATTCCATCGAGGTAATAGTTGTCTGTCGTCAATGTTTGCGCTGATACTGACATCGCAGCCAGCGCAACCATAATGAGAATCATCTGTTTCATAGTCTTTGATTTTAGATACAGTATCTCATGAACCTTCTCACGGTTATTCTAATGACAGAATTTAATGTGTTAATAAAGCTTATGGGATCGTTAACACATTCCTAAAGTAGAGATCAATGAAAAATGAAAAGAACTTATCTTCGCGGCTGATAAAATGTAGATTATGCTAAAGCTAAAGGATAGAGACCTCAGTAGATTGATCCTCATCGGGGACAGACTCCTCATTAAGCCGTCTAAGCCGACGCAGCGGACTGATAGTGGATTATACCTCCCTCAGGGTATGCATAAGAAAGAAGAGCTGTACACTGGCTACGTGATGAAAGTCGGTCCTGGCTATCCGATCCCAGCCATCAACGACATGGATGAGCCATGGAAAGATAAAAGTGATGAGGTAAAGTATGTACCACTTCAGCCGAAGCCAGGAGATCTGGCAGTGTATCTACAGCAGAGTGTATTTGAGCTGGTATTCAATAAGCAAGATTATGTCGTGGTCCCCCACTCTGCCTTGCTTTTCGTCATCCGAGATGAAGAACTCGTCGGGTTATAAATCTATCCCATTGACACAAGCAAAATACCACACCCTATTTGTTGTCCTATCATTTTTCGCCATCTACTTCATATGGGGGTCCACCTATATGTTCGTCGCCTTTGCAGTAGAAGAGATTCCACCATTCATCTTGGCCAGTAGCAGATTTTTGGTGGCGAGCAGTCTGGTACTACTATTCATTTCTCTGACATCGGGTTTTAAAAACATCACTCGCCCGCAGCTGATTAATTCTGCCATTGCAGGTGTCTTGTTTTTAGGCATAGGCAATGGTGGTATGAGCTATGCCCTCCAATACATCGACTCGGGCTATGCCTGCCTGCTCACTGCGGCCCAGCCTCTCTTTCTACTTTTGATGATGTGGGCCTTGGACAGAAAGCCTCTAAACATTAAGGCTTGGCTCGGTGTATTTATAGGCATGATCGGTATGTATTTACTGGTGGGCCAGGACACCATCGTCTTATCTAAGATGGAGTGGGTCGGCACAGGCGCCATTATGGGATGCCTGATCTCTTGGGGCATCGGCAGTCTGTATGTGAATCGTAAACCCATGCCTCCATCCTATCTGCTCAATACGGGTATCCAGATGCTATCAGGAGGCATTTTTCTTCTTTCGATCAGCTACCTGGCCCAGGAGCCGTCTACTGCTTGGGGCTCGCTGAAACCGATCACTTGGATCTCTATGAGTGTGCTGGTCATCCTTGGGAGCATCGTAGCTTTTACAGCTTTTAATTTTCTCTTGAAGCATGTGTCGCCAGAGAAAGTCTCTACAGCCACCTACATCAATCCGATGGTCGCTTTGGCCTTAGGCTATTATTTTAGAGATGAAATAATCACATCTCAGACCATTATAGCAGCCATCGTATTATTTATTGGCGTATATTTCATCAGTACTAATAAGCCAAAATGAATCTAAGCTATATTCTTTCGTCCCTCCTATGTCTGAGTCTACTTATGCTGGCATTCTCTGCCTGTCGGCAAGATCAGACTCCAGCCATCACCATCGATGAGCTCCATGAAATCCTGGATACCGATCACGACTACATCATACTCGACGTCAGGACACCTGAAGAGACAGCAGATGGAAAGATCGCCGCTGCCCAAGAAGCTGATGTCAAGTCAACAGAATTCACAGAGCAGCTGTCAGCTCTGGATAAAGACAAAAAGTATATCGTATACTGTCGATCAGGTAAGCGGAGTACGAAAGCCTGTCGAATTATGGCGGAGCATGGTTTTGAGCATTTACTTAATGTCAAAGGAGGCTACCTCGCATATACTGCTGATAAATGATGGATTACATAGATACATTCATCAAAGGATACCAGAACTACGCGTCTTACTTATGGCGTGACATCACGAATCCTTCTGTGCACAGCTACTTTTATGCCTTGATTCTGATCTCTCTGTTTTTTTTAACTTTAGAGTGGATCAGACCCTGGCGAAGCGACCAAGCTAAATTCAGAAAAGACTTTTGGCTGGACTGTTTCTACATGTTTTTTAATTTTTTCCTCTTCTCACTTGTCATCTATAATGCCGCCTCAGATGTCTTCGTCAACCTATTTAATGATGGCATCATATTCATATCAGGCATTGATTTACAAGCGCTTAATCCACTGCGGACATTGCCTATGTGGGCCATTCTGATCATTGGATTTGTGGTTCGTGATTTTGTGCAGTGGTGGACCCACCGCCTGCTCCACCGCATCCCAGCTCTGTGGGAATATCATAAGGTCCATCATTCTGTAAAGGAGATGGGCTTCGCAGCGCACCTCAGGTATCACTGGATGGAGACCATCGTCTATCGATTCATTGAGTATATACCCTTAGCCTTGTTGGGCATAGGACTGTATGATTTTTTCATCATTCACATCTTCACCATCATCGTAGGCCATTATAATCATTCTAATATTTCAGTGAACGGACGGGTGACTGGGGCAATCTTGGCCTTCTCCATCAGTATTGTGATATTGACTCATTCATTTGACATTCAGCTATCTGCCATTGATCAGCTATGGGAGCAGCTACTACTTGCCATCGTTCTGACTGCCCTTGGATATTTCATGCTTGGACCAGCTATGAAGAAGATCTTTAATCATCCTGAGATGCACATCTGGCACCACGCGCTGGAGATACCTGAAGAGCGAAAGCATGGGGTGAATTTTGGCTTATCCCTTGCCATCTGGGACTTTCTGTTTGGCACAGCATACATTCCCTATGAGGGAAAAGATATTCCGCTTGGGTTCCCTGGCGTGGAAGATTTTCCGACTTCTTTCACAGGGCAGATCACTCACGGCTTCAAGTAATATCGAGTGTGAACAATAATGCCGCTATGGAGTTATACTCGCATGGCAAAGTATTACCGACTCTACAGAAAGCAAGAACTGGACATCAGCATCGATCAGGCATGGGATTTCTTCTCCTCGCCACAGAATCTTAAAGAAATCACGCCTTCGTATTTAGGCTTTGAAGTCACCTCTGAGAATCCTGAGAAGATGTACCCTGGGATGATCATCACCTATATAGTCAAACCTATTTTGGGGATACCCTTAAAGTGGATGACTGAGATCACTCAAGTCAGAGATCGGGAGTTCTTCATAGACGAGCAGCGGGTTGGTCCTTATAAGCTGTGGCACCACCAGCACCTATTTTCTGAGTCTGATAGTGGAGGTGTCATCATGGAGGATATCATCCACTACATACTACCCTTAAGTATCTTAGGCAGGATTGCTCATGGACTATTCGTCAGGAAGCAGCTCGAAGGTATCTTCACTTATCGAAAAGAAGTCACAGATCGATTATGGGGTTCAGAAAGAGCGAATGATGCTAAGAAAGTCCTCAGCTTTTAAAGAAGCTCCACCCACTAATCCACCATCTACATCTGACTGACCAAATATTTCCTTCGCATTAGCTGGTTTTACACTACCTCCGTACAGGATCGAACATGATTCAGCTGTATCCGAACCGTACTTTTCCTTGATCAGATTTCTGATGGCAGCGTGCATTTCCTGTGCTTGCTCAGGTGAAGCTGTCTCCCCTGTGCCGATGGCCCAGATAGGCTCATAGGCAATAACGATCTTGCCAAAGTCTTCAGCACTGAGATGAAATAAACTGGCCTGCAGCTGGCTACTGACGTAAGTCACGTGCTCACCTGACTTTCTAATATCGAGACTTTCCCCACAACAGAAGATGGGTATTAGACCCTTTTCTAAGGCTAAATCCACCTTAGTCTTAAGTAGTTCATTGGATTCCTTCTGGTATTCTCTGCGCTCTGAATGCCCTAAGATCACATGACGGACGCCTAGAGAGAGTAGCATATCTACTGACACTTCGCCAGTGTAGGCACCACTAATCGCTTCATGCATATTCTGAGCAGCTATCTGAACGCCTCGATTCGCACTCGCCTGCTGGACAGCAGCCTGCAAGTATGGGTGCGGCACACCGAGTATGGTCAATACATCTGACGGTCTATCAGCCTGAACGATGGCACCTACCAGCGATTGGCCTTGATCTGCAGTGAGGTTCATTTTCCAGTTGCCTGCGGCTATTTTCTTCCTTGTCATAGTCTATATTATTAAGTGGCGAATATATAGCTATTCCTCGATTTATGATTTTAAATGACAATTGCATTTTTCCATTTGTAAAATCATATTTTTAAGCTTTCTGAGAATATATGATGGAAGAAGAAACAGATACCGCAGAGAGTAGCTATCCTTATATCAATCGTGATATTAGCTGGCTGTCATTTAATTACCGCGTACTACAAGAAGCGAAGGACCCTAGAGTCCCCTTATTCGAGCGGGTGAAATTCTTGGCGATCTACTCCAGTAATCTGGGAGAGTTCTTCAAGGTTAGAATAGCTAACCTGCGCAATGTCATGCGAGCTGGGAAAAAGAGTCGAAAAAAAATAGACTACAAGGCAAGTGATGTACTCAAGCAAATTCTCGTGATAATTAATGAACAATTGTTAGAGTTTAGTAGCATTTTTGATCATCAGATCATCCCAGCACTCAAGGAGAATAACATCAACATCCTCAAGCGGACACAGCTCAATGAGGACCAAACGCTCTTTATCGATGATTTTTTCAGAGAGAATTTGTTGCCCTTCGTACAGCCAGTACTGCTCGTGAAAGATAAGGTCAAACCATTCTTACAAAATGGTGCTCTCTACCTGGCCCTGCATATGACGACTAAGAACGATGTCTTATCCAAGCCACAATACGCTATCGTCAAGATCCCATCAGACCACGTCCCGCGATTCGTAGAGCTGCCAGCTGAGCGAGCGGGAAGCCATGACATCATCATGTTAGATGATATTGTCAGGCATTCTATATCGTCGATATTTCCTGGATTTGACATCATAGACTCATATTCTATTAAGCTCACTCGTGATGCTGAGCTATACTTAGATGATGAATTCGCAGGAGACTTGATTAAGAAGATTCAGAAAAGCCTGAAAAAGAGAAACGTCGGAGTGGCCTCCAGAATGGTCTTTGATCGAGAGATACCAAGTCACCTCTTAGAATACCTAAAGGATGTCTTCGAACTGAGTCGCTATGATCTGCTACAGGAAGGTAGATATCATAATAACTTTGATTTCTTTGACTTCCCTACCTTTGACAAAAAGGAACTGCTCAATAAATCACTACACCCCATCGCACACAAAGCCTTGGAGACTGCTGATTCTATTTTCGATGAGATCGATAAGAAAGACCACATCATCCATGTCCCTTACCATAGCTTTGATTCAGTGGTGAAATTCTTCGAGGATGCAGCTAAAGACCCGACGGTGACTGACATTAAGATCATTCAATACCGAGTCGGATCGCGCTCAGAGATCATGAATGCACTCATGCAAGCTGTCAATAACGGCATCAAAGTATCATCTTTCGTCGAAGTGAAAGCTCGCTTTGATGAAGAGGCCAATCTGAGATGGGGAGAGAAATTAGAAAAAGCTGGAGTCACGGTGAATTACTCCCTTCCAGGTCTGAAGGTACATTCTAAAATGGCGATCATCATTAGAAAGATCAATGGTACACCTAAGATATATTGTTATCTCGGTACAGGTAATTTCCATGAGAAAACCGCTAAAATCTACTCGGACATCGGCTTATTCACCGCTGACCAAGAGTTGGGACAGGAGTGCCTCAGCCTGTATCAGTACTTAGAGACCAAAGAACGTCCGACGAAAGAATTTAAGCATTTGGCTGTCGGCCAATTCAATTTATTGGATGTACTCATCTCACTAGTCAAGCAAGAGATCGCGAATGCCAAGCAAGGTAAAAAAGCAGAGATCATTCTAAAAATGAATAGCCTGCAAGAGAAGGACATGATTAATCTGCTGTACGAGGCCAGCCAAGCTGGTGTCAAGGTGAAACTAATCATTCGAGGCATCTGCTCCCTGGTACCTGGCGTAAAAGGCATCAGTGACAATATAGAAGCCATCAGTATAGTCGATCGCTACTTAGAGCATGCCAGAATATTCATATTCTACGCAGATGGGGAACGTAAAATATACTGCTCTTCAGCAGACTGGATGTATCGGAATCTGCACACGCGCATTGAGACTGTTTTCCCTATTTATGATCAAAAGTCTAAGGAGACGATATTAGAACTAATCGATCTACAGTTGATGGATAATGTGAAGGCCAGAAAATTAGATGAGCTATCACTCAATGAATACAAGCAGCCACTCAGCGATGAAGTAGATATACAATCTCAAGTCGAAACATATTATTATATCAAAAGAATCACAGAATAACCCAACGTATGCTTACAGCTATCTCACCTATCGATGGTAGGTACGAATCAAAGACAGCCATTCTGAGTGACTATTTCTCAGAACACGCCTTGATCAAATACAGAGTCAAAGTAGAACTACTCTACCTGATAGAACTCAGCCAGCAAGGCCTGAAAAATCTGCCAGCACTCAATAGTCGACAGATGGATCTTTTGGACTGGACGATTGAGAATTATCAAGTAGAAGACTCTCAAAAAATTAAAGACATCGAGGCCATCACCAATCATGATGTCAAAGCTGTAGAGTATTACATCAAAGAAATCTTGGAAGCAAATGGAATGTCTGGCATCAAGGAATTTGTCCATTTTGGGCTGACCTCTCAAGACATCAATAATACCGCACTACCTCTGATGCTCAAGGATGCCATCCATGCTGTGATGCTCCCAAAGCTGGACCAAGTGCTAAAGGCCATCAAAGGCTTAGCGCAAGACTTCAAGGGCGTAGCCATGCTCGCTAAGACTCATGGTCAGCCTGCATCTCCTACGACCTTAGGTAAAGAATTTTTAGTCTATGCCGAGCGTCTCAGCATTCAGATGGCTCAACTATCATCCTTTAAACTGAGAGCCAAATTTGGTGGTGCTACAGGAAATTTTAATGCACATAAAGTCACTTATCCAGAGACAGACTGGCTAGCCTTTGCTGATCGCTTTATCCAGTCTATGGGCTTGGAGCGCATGACATACACGACGCAGATCGCTCACTACGATGAGATGTCCTATATTTTTGATGCATTCAAAAGGATAGATAGTATTCTTATAGATCTCTGCCAAGACATCTGGTCCTACATCTCCATGGAGTACTTTAAGCAGAAGACCATCAAAGGTGAAATAGGCTCTTCTACCATGCCCCATAAAGTAAATCCTATCGATTTTGAAAATGCTGAGGGCAACCTTAAATACGCTAATGCCATTTTTAATTTTTTATCGGAGAAACTGCCCGTGTCCCGATTACAGCGTGATCTAACTGACTCCACAGTAGGTAGGAACATAGGCGTACCCATGGCTCATGCCATCATAGCTTATAAGAGTCTGCTCAAAGGAATTTCAAAACTGCTACTGAATCAGGAGGCCATAGACCTTGACCTGAATCGCAACTGGGCCGTGGTCGCTGAAGCCATCCAGACTATCCTCAGAAGAGAAAAATACCCCAATCCATATGAGGCATTAAAGGAACTGACTCGCGGTAAGGCTAGTATAGAAGAAGCAGATATCAAGGACTTCATAGAGACCTTAGCAATAGATGAAGACATCAAGGCAGAACTAAGAGCCATCAGTCCTTTCAATTATATTGGTTACTTTTAGATGAACCATTTGATACATCTATATGTGGAAACAAATTCTTAAGCTGCTCGGAAAATCTGGTAAAACGGCCATTGACTCAGTAGACAAGTCATTCGAATTCATGGATGACCTCATCGAAAAAGAACCCATTACTAATACCATCCTTAAAGCAAAGGACCTCACTGGTCAAGCTGCTGAGAAAGCCGGAGAACTCTATCAGCGCACAAAGCAGTCCACAGAAGAGATCATGGACAGGCCTGATGTCAAGACCCTCACGGACAAAGCTAAGGACATCAGTAAGGGCATAGGCGATGCTGCTGAGTCAGCATTCGAAAAGACGAAAGAGGCAGGAGAAAAATTAATGGAAAACGAAACAGTCAAAAACACAATAGATAGTATCAAAGAGACAGCTGAATCATTTACGAATAAAGTAGATGATACCTTAGAAGACCAACTCTCAGATCAAGAAGAGTAATAGCGTCCATCTTATAAAATTATCGAATCGCACCAACTCAAACTGGACGTAGAACAATGCTTTACCTTTCCAAATGTCGCGTCTGACATATCTTAACTTTTCATAATTCATCCGAACAATAAGTTTCACCAGACTATTTTAAAAGCTGATCACACTCTTTAAGTCATTGACAGTCAGACTACTACCTGCCATCCAGCATATATCATTCTAAGCCATTATCAGGCGATAGGTCCAGAAAAACCCCAATTTTTAAAATTTAGCTCGCCTATAGGGGGCCTCCTTTTATGGATCATCATATGGTCGTGTTTATCAATATGATTTTCACAGAAATTATAACCAACGAAGTGAATGCTTATAGAAACCACCCCGAACTATTCATTAACTAAAGATTCACGAACAAATTTTTAACTAATTATGAAGAAATTTTATCCTTTCAATCATTTAGGTAAAATGATTCTTCCTTTATTCTTCATCTGTTGCGCTTTCAGCGTAATGGCAGATGGAAATTTCTCTTGGAATACGAATAAAGCAGAATCATTGTTTGCCTGCGACACGGCACCATCTATATCGTGTCCCTCTACTTACTATGGCTGTCCAGGCAGTTCCATAGATCCATCTGTGACAGGCTTTGCAGCTGCACAGGCTGGAGATGCAGACTGTCCCAATCCAGTCTTGACCTATACCGATTTAGTCATGTCTACTGGTCCTTGTACTGGTGAGACATTTATCAAAAGAATCTGGACTGCAGACTATCCGAATAATTCCAATCCTTGGTTATTATCGGATTGTACTCAGTTACTCGTTATTGAAGACAAGCAAGATCCAACCGTAGCTTGTCCCAATAATATCGTGGTAGCGAATACCTGTAATACCGTCTCATGGCCTGCTGCAGGTGCAGGAGACAATTGTGGTATAGCTTCGCTGACCTCTAACATTGCGACTGGATCCTACTTCGCAGTGGGGACCACGGCTGTGACATATACCGCTGTAGACAACTGTGGTAACACGGCTACCTGTAGCTTCGATGTGACCGTGCAGGCGGAATGTTGTGGAGCACCCAGTATAGCTGGACCAGCTCACTACAATGGCTGTATCGCTGGCTCTACTGATCCATCAGTGACAGGTCAGGCTACGGCTACTGGTAGTTCTACGACGTGTCAGACTCCTACGATGAGCTACAGTGACTCGACGACTGGTGCTGGCACATGTGCTATGACCATGACCAGGACTTGGACGGCTACTGATCCTTCTACTGGTGCTACATCCACATATGCACAGCAGATCAACATGACAGATAATGGCGGACCTTCGATTACGAATTGTCCTACTGATATAAACTTACCTGAAGGAGCGAGCTTCGCTATGTGGCAAGATCCGACAGCAAGTGACGATTGTGGCATTGCCTCATTCGTATCATCACACCCCAGCGGATCATCATTCGCAGAAGGGACTACGACAGTGACTTATACTGCGACTGACCACTGTGGTAATATTGCTACGTGCTCATTCAATGTGACTGTACCTCAATCATGTAACAGTGCGCCTGCCATCACCTGTCCTGCTGACTATGTAGGCTGCTTAGCGGCACCTGTCATCAGATCAGCTACAGGTATTGCTACAGCATCTAATAATGGCAGTGACGCTTGTGGAGATCCACTCATCACTTATGCAGATGTCACGATTTCTGAAGGCCCATGTAAAGGCGAATTCGTTCTACAGAGAACTTGGTCAGCAACGGAGCAAAACTCTAATCTGACTTCTACCTGTGTACAGTCAATCACGATTAAAGACGATGTGGCTCCGACCATCATCAACTGTCCTGCTAACATCACTGTACCTGCTAATACCTACACTGCAAGCTGGGCACTGCCTACAGCTAATGATGATTGTGGCATTGATGCTTTCAGCTCCACGCACAACAGCGGACAGACATTCCCAGTCGGTACGACGACTGTGACCTACACAGCCGCTGACCAATGTGGTAATGAGGCCAGCTGTGCTTTCACCGTGACTGTCTCTGAGACATGTCAGGCTACACCAGTGATCACTTGTCCTGCTGACTACGCGGCGTGTATCGGTACATCTACTGATCCTGCGACCACTGGTCAGGCGACAGCTACTGTAAATGGAAACATGTGTGGCACTCCAGTCATCACATACACAGATCAGGCGACTAATGGCCCATGTGCAGGTCAAGTACAAATACAGCGTACCTGGACAGCTACAGAGCCCAACTCTAATTTATCTGTCTCATGTGTGCAGACCATTAATCTGAGAGATATCGTAGCACCGACAATCACGAATTGTCCAGCGAATATCACACTACCTAATAATACATACATAGCTACATGGAATCTTCCAGCGGCTAATGACAACTGTGGTGTAGCCAGCTTTACTTCTTCGCATAATAGTGGAGACGTATTCGTCGCTGGCACGACGACTGTGACTTATACCGCCACTGACAACTGTGGAAATGCCTCTACCTGTAGCTTCAATGTGACAGTGACTGAGACATGTACTACCCCACCGACTATCTCATGCCCTGGTGACTACATCGGATGTCCTGGTACTGCCATACATCCTACTGTGACTGGACTTGCGACAGGTGCTAATAGTGGCAACCTTTGTGGAATCCCACAAATCACATACGTAGATGACACACTATCTGTAGGCCCATGTGCAGGACAGCTAGCTGTCAGAAGAGAGTGGATAGCGACTGGTTCAGGTACAGGCCTGACAGCGACTTGTTTCCAAAACATCACCTTAGGTGATAATCAGGGACCAAGCATCACGAGCTGCCCAGCTAACATTACAGTAACGAATAACAGTCAAGTATCTTGGGCTCTGCCTACAGCCACTGACAACTGTGGGCTGGCATCATTCACCTCTAACTATAATAGTGGTGGTAACTTCTCAGCTGGTACGACGACTGTGACTTATACAGCTACTGACAATTGTGGAAATGTCTCTACATGTTCATTCGATGTCACGGTCAATCAGACATGTCAGACAGCTCCAGTCATCAACTGTCCTACAAACTATACAGGATGTATCGGTAGCTCTACTAATCCAGCTACGACTGGTCAGGCGACAGCTACGGCTACAGGTGCTCAGTGTACGACTCCAGCTGTATCATACAGTGATCAGCCAGTGGCTAATTCTGGATGTAATGGCAATGCAGTATCAATCGATAGAACATGGACGGCTACAGAGCCTAACTCAGGCCTGACGACGACATGTGTTCAGAGAATTACCTTGACTGACAGTCAAAATCCAGTCATCAGTAATTGCCCAGCTAACATTTCTGTAGCTGACACAAATCCGATTGCGACTTGGAATCTTCCATCAGCGACTGATGATTGTGGTATCGCAAGCTTTACCAGTACACACAATAGTGGAGATGTCTTCCCAGCTGGGACGACCACTGTGACTTACACTGCCACAGATAACTGTGGAAATACGACAACTTGTAGCTTCACAGTAAGTGTGACGCATACATGTACGACAGTACCTACGCTCAACTGCCCTGCTGCTGTAACCATATGCCCTGGATCATCTACAGCACCAGCTGTGACTGGTCAGGCTACGGCGACTGCTGGCAATGCTTGTGGCACACCTGTAGTGACTTATACAGACAGTACTTTACCTAACTCTGAGTGCAATGGCGCAGGTGTCATCACCAGAACATGGAAAGCGACTGATTCTGTCAATGGACTATCATCTACCTGTACGCAGATTATCACGATGAGAGATAATGTGAACCCTATCATTTCAGGATGCCCTGCTAATATTTCTATCCCTGTAGGAGGAAGTAATACACCGACTTGGAGTAGTGCTACAGCCACAGATAATTGTGGACTGAGATCATTGACATCAAGTCATAACTCAGGTGATGCATTCCCTTGTGGTACGACGACTGTGACTTACACAGCCACTGATAATTGTGGACTTGTTGCATCTTGTTCATTTACCGTGAGCGTAGCATGTCAGCAAGTATGTAATACTGTACCAGTCATTAATTGCCCTGCTAACTTTAGCGCTTGTCCAGGGACGAGCATCAGTCCATCAGTGACTGGTCAGGCTACAGTATCGAATACAGGAGCAAATTGTGGAACACCTACTGTCACATATACTGACGTAGTCCTCCAGACATTTGCATGTACAGGAGGTCAGGAGATTCAAAGGACTTGGATCGCTACAGATCCGAATAACGGATCTTTGACAGCGAGCTGTGTGCAGCTGATTACGCTTAATGATGCCGCTGGCCCAAGCCTATCAGCTTGTCCAAGTGATATCACTTCAGCTAATCCTATTGCGACATGGACACCACCAACAATCAATAGCTCATGCGGAGGATATACCTTGACATCAAGTCACAACTCAGGTGATGCCTTCCCAGTGGGTACGACGACTGTGACATACTCTGTCACGGACAACTGTAACAATACGATCTCATGTAACTTTGATGTAACCATCATCGATAACCAAGGATCAGGATCATCGTTCGCTAACTGTCCTACAGACATCGTAGTGGACTGTAATGGGACCAGCTCTAATGTGACTTGGGATGCACCTCAGTTCACTTCAGCTTGTAGCTCAGCGTGTTCAGATACGATATCAGGCTACCTATACATGGGAGAATATAATGGTCACAAGTATTTCTGTTCAGTATCACCAGCGACATGGCCAGAAGCTGACGCTGCTGCACAAGCGTTGGGAGGTCACTTAGCATTCATTGAGGATGCTGATGAGAATGCCTTCTTAGCAAACATACTGACCATTCAGTCAGCATTCATCGGATGTAGTGATGGCGTAGTAGAGGGAGACTTTATCTGGACTGACGGTACACCAGTGAACTATACTAACTGGTATCCAGGACAGCCTAATAACTACCAGAACTACCAAGACTACTGTGAACTACTCAGTAATGGGCAGTGGAATGATCAGTACAATCACGTCAAGCTGGAGTACATCGTAGAGCTGTCATGCTCAAGTGTCAGACAGACTGCTGGACCAGCTCCAGGATCTGCTTTCGGACCTGGTAGCACGACGATCGAGTACACAGCGACTGACGGATGTGGTAACTCAGCAGTATGTTCATTTGACGTAGTTGTCGGAGGCGGTCTTAGCTTAGACTGTATTCCAGATCAGCAAGTGGTATGTCCTTCTTCAGCTGGTGTACAGGTGACATGGGCGACACCTACAGCTAACACATGCTGTAACGACTGTTCGAGTGCGACTCCGAGTCCAATCAGTGGATTCATATACATGGGTACACGTGGTAACAGTCATTACTACTGTTCTAATGATCCTGCTCTATGGAATGACGCTCAGAGCATCAGTATGGCTAATGGAGGTCACCTTGCAGTGATTAATAGTGCCGCTGAAAACACATACTTAGCAGGACTACTGGCCATCGAATCAGCTTACATAGGACTGAGTGATTCTGGTACAGAAGGTACCTTCCAGTGGGTCGATGGTTCAGGTCTTGGATATAATAATTGGTATCCTGGTCAGCCAAATGATTACCAACAGAATCAAGACTATGTAGAGTTATTAGCTAATGGTCAATGGAATGATCAGTATAATAACAAGCCTTTAGAATTCATCATGGAGGTACCTGCATGTCTGAACATCGTACAGACTGCTGGACCAGCTAATGGATCAGTACTACCTGTAGGAGTGACGACGATCACTTATCAAGCGACTGATGCTTGTGGAAATACAGCACAATGTTCTTTTGATATCAACGTGGTAAAAGCAGCTGGTGGTAATGCTACTGCTTGTAATGCGTCCGCTGATGACAGCAGCAGATCATGGATACAGAAGGTCAAATTTGGACCACTGTATAATGTCTCAGGTAATAATGGTGGATACGCCAGATTCCAAGGATGTAATTCTTACTACAAAGGTTCAGCACACAGCTTATCACTGACACCTGGCTACGCCAGCAGTGCATACAGTGTCTCTTGGAGTGTGTATGCTGATTGGAATCAGGACGGAGACTTCTCTGACAATGGAGAATACATCGCTACTGGTGCAGGTACTCAGACCCTAAGCGGCACGATCCATGTACCGACTACGGCTGTCAGCGGTGAGACAAGATTCAGAGTGATCATGAAGAAAGGATCACATGCTGAAAATGCTTGTTCCAGATTCGCTCAAGGAGAAGTAGAAGACTACTGCATCAAGGTAGTTAACTCAAGTTCTGCTTATGGTAACTTCTCTTCTGGTAGAGAAGACCAATCAATCAGCATCAATGCCAAAGAAACGATAGAACTCGGACAAGCAGAGCGAACTGGTGCTGAAAAAGATTCAGAACAGACGATAGATGATCAGACAGTACAAAGAGCAGACGGAAGACATGCAGAAGTGCGAGTCTACCCTAACCCTGCGACTGACATCATCTACATCGAGAGTCAAGACTACACATCTGCCAGCATCTATGATGCACAAGGTAGATTAGTCAGACAGATCTCTTTAGATGCTCAGCACGTGAATCAGAGCATAGATGTAAGATCGTACGACACAGGCGTCTACCAGATCAGATTTTCTGATGAAGAAGGTGGATTTAAAAATGAGAGATTCGTTGTTCAGCAGCGATAATGATATAGAAGATTAGATTCAGATTTTTCTTAGCGGGCCATCAGGGATTCATCTCTGGTGGCCTTTTTACATAAAATATTTTATGACTTTTACGGAGCGTTTTTCTATTTTTTCAATGTTTTAACCATTTCGGCTAATATGAAATGTTAAAATATATATATGATTTGCTTTGTTAGGTAATAGTTTCTTGGTTTCTTTATAGCGAGTTTATACTTATTAACAGCAGCCTGAGAAACATGCAACCTACAACTAAGCACTTTATTTACCCTTTTACAACCCTGTCATTAATTGTATCATTTGTCATTGGACTGACATTTACATCACCCTTATCTGCACAGATGGTACAGGATAAGGACAATGATGGTGTATTAGATCCCAATGATCTCGATGCTGACAACGATGGAATATTAAATGACGATGAAGGAGCAATCATTGATATTTTCGATATATCATCGTTAGATGGTCTGTCAGGTGTTGACATGAATGGTAATCCCGATCCAAGTATCATTACTAATGCACTAAATAACAACAATATAAATCTTGCTGGAGCCATTTTGATGGTTGATTCCATCTTCACAGGAGGAGCAGGTATGTTCGATGAGTTCGAAATTAACGACTCACAGGAGGATGGCAGCTTTGGGATAAGACTCGGTGTACAAGGACCCGTAAATGGAGCAGCTAACTTCGTACAATCCAATTATAGCTTCAGCCAACCAGTTTGTAATCTAAATGCAAGAGTTGTTGATTTAGATAGAGATGATGCCATCTATGTTTTTGGCTACTCCAATGGCGATGTAGTGCCGTTCGTAATTTCTAATCAAGGCCCCTGTCTGACCTATGATGGAGCTAACACGCTGAACAATGTACCTACGTCTGGTCCTTTCAATGGCTTTGCTTGTAGCTTAAATGCCGGTCCAGGCACTGGTAACGTTGATAATCACGCATTCGATATAGTATTTGATGGCTGTATCGATAGTCTGGTCTTCGGTATTTATGACACGCGTACCTCTGGTGTCAATGGTGGTGGCTCCTTTACATTTATTATTAGCCCTGATCCGACTATCTCTGGTCCTGACACTGATATGGATGGGGTTCCTGATTTTCAAGATTTAGACTCTGATAATGATGGTATTCCAGATGCTATTGAGGCATGTGGCACGATGACTTTAGGAGTGATCTTAGAGGAGTGCTCTCTTGACATTGATGGGGATGGATCTTATCAAATGATGAATGGCCAAAGTACTGGCCTCCTAAATGGCGTCTGTACTACAGCACCAATCGATACTGATATGGATGGCATTCCTGACTTTAGGGATTTAGATAGTGACGCTGATGGCTGCCCGGACGCAACTGAAGCATGCACCAATGACAATCCCAATGTCAATGATGTAGCGGTATCTGATGGATACGTCGTACCTGCTGATGGAGTCAATGAATGTGGACTGGTATTCGATACAGATGGCATGACGACATCATGCGAGACTCCAATATCGCCTAACTGGGTAGATGCTACAATCGGCTGTGTGATGTGTGTGACCTCACTCGAAAGTGATGCAGAATGTAATGTCATTAATGGTAGCGCCTCGGTCGTAGCCAGTGAAGGTAACGCACCGTATACATATCTATGGAGCAATGGAGAGACTACGGCTACAGCGACCATGCTGCCACCTGGATTAGCTATGGTGACAGTCACGGATGTTTGTGGAACCACCACAGAATGCCAGATAGATATTCCTGAAGTCCCATGCATGCCCTGCTTAGATATTACAAAATCATCAAGTCTGGCTTTAGGTGCAGATGGTATCGCTACGGTAGGAGACGTCATCACTTTTACTTATTCTATATTAAACTGTGGTAATGACGTGATCAATTCTGTCGCTGTAAATGAAAATAATGCGACATTCTCAGGGACTGGTGCCTTACCCACTCCTACTGCTGTCACACCCACGACCTTAGACATAGGTGCTACTGGGACTGCCACAAGTACCTATATGGTCACACAGGCTGATATTGATGCAGGATTCGTAGACAATCAGGCGACCGCCTCAGGCATAGATAGAGATAATAATCCAGTAGATGATCTATCTGATACTGGTAATACAGGTGATGTCAATGAGACTGGTGGAGATGATGACCCGACTAATACACCCATTAATCCAGACCCCTGTGTCGAGATGACAAAAGGATCAACAATCAATCTAGGCGCAGATGGAATCGCCACTCCTGGAGATATCGTTACCTATTCTTATGCCATCTTGAATTGTGGTAATGTCACACTTTCAAATATAACGGTAGCAGAGCAAACTGCAACATTCACTGGGACAGGGACTCTTCCAAGCCCAGGAGCCGTATCTCCTGCCGTGATAGCTCCTGGGCAGACAGCCAGTACCACAGCAAGCTATTCGATCACTCAGTTAGATATCGATGCTGGATTCATAGATAACCAGGCACTTGTCACAGCTTCTGATCCAAGTAATACCTCAGTTATGGATCTATCAGACACATCTAATCAGCCCGATGTCAATGAGACAGGTGGCGATGAAGACCCAACGAATACACCAGTCGCTCAGGACCCTTGCATCACGATTACCAAAGGCTCCTCGCTGGATGTGGGCGCAGATGGAGTGGCCAATCCTGGTGATATAATTACATATACATACCAGATCATGAATTGCGGTAATGTAACACTTAGCAATATCGAGGTCTCAGAAGAAAACACACAGTTTACTGGTACGGGTATGCTGCCTGTACCAGGTGCAGTCGTACCTGCTTTCTTAGCGCCAGGACAAAGCGCCAATGCTACCGCCACATATGCTATTACACAAGAGGATATTGATGCTGAAGTCGTCATCAATCAAGCGCTTGCGACGGGTATTGATCCAAATGGAACACCAGAAACAGATCTATCTGACACGTCTAACCCTGGAGATCCAGCTCAGACTGCTGGTGAAGACGACCCGACCACCACACCTATCGTACCAGAACCTTGTATCGTTCTGACCAAAGGATCCATGCTTGATCTTGGTGCTGATGGCGTAGCTACAGTTGGAGACGTCATCACATATACATACACAGCGACTAACTGTGGTAATACCACCCTAAGCGATGTGCAAATCACAGAGCAAGCAGCGACTTTCTCAGGAACAGGCACGCCGCCTGTGCCAACTCCCGCTGCACCGATGACCTTGCTGCCTGGTGAATCTGCCACAAGTTCTGCCACTTATTCGATTACCCAAATTGATATCGATAATGGATTCGTGGACAACCAAGCACTCGCCACTGGAAATGATCCAATGGGAGAACCCGTAGAAGACTTATCTGATACCTCTAATCCCATGGATGCTAATGAAACAGGTGGGCCCGATGATCCTACGAATACGCCAATTGGAGAAGATCCATGCATCAGTATCACAAAAGGATCTACACTGGCTTTAGGTGCTGATGGTGTCGCCACCGTAGGTGATATTGTCACCTATAATTATGAAGTGACTAACTGTGGTAATGTGACACTTGATAATATAAGCATCACGGAGCAAGGAGCAAGTTTCACAGGGACTGGCACACTGCCCACGCCAGGAGCTGTTCTTCCTTCGACTCTAGCACCAGGACAGACGGCTAATGCCAGCGCTAACTATGCCATCACGCAGATGGATATAGACGCTGGATTCATCGATAATCAAGCACAGGCAACTGGAAATGATCCGGATGGCAACCCTACTATGGATCTATCCGATACATCTAATCCAAACGATCCAAATGAAACTGGTGGTCCAGATGATCCTACCAATACCCCCATAGGCCTGGCACCATGTGTCGAACTCACCAAGGGCTCTATGTTAGACCTTGGAGCAGATGGTGTAGCTACCCCAGGTGATATGATTACCTATACTTATGAGGTGCTTAACTGCGGAAATGTTACCATTTCCAATCTGACCATTACTGAACAAATGGCGACATTCACCGGTACTGGTACTTTGCCAACGCCGGGAGCCCTGATGCCTGATCTTTTGTCACCAGGTCAAACAGCGAATTCTACCGCAAGCTATGCAATTACTCAGGCTGACATTGATGCAGGATTCATAGATAACCAAGCCTTAGTCAGTGGCACTGATCCAGAAAACAACCCAGTCACTGATCTCTCTGACACCTCTAACCCAGGAGACCAGAATGAAACAGGAGGGCCAGATGATCCGACTAATACTCCCATTGAAGCTGACCCATGTATTGTATCTACTAAAGGTTCAATTATTGACTTAGGTGGTGATGGAGTCGCATCTGCTGGTGATATCATAACCTATAATTACCTCATCACGAACTGCGGTAATGTCACGCTATCTCTAATCGAGGTCAGTGAGCAGCAAGGTCAGTTTAGTGGTACAGGAACGTTGCCAGTTGTCGGAGCTATCATTCCTTCGACTCTTACACCAGGACAATCAGCGAATTCTAGTTCAACCTATGTAGTCACTCAGGCCGATATTGATGCTGGATTCGTCGACAACCAAGTCTTAGCTACCGGCATTGACCCAGAAGGGAACCCGACTACAGATTTATCTGATACTTCTAATCCTGGAGACATCAATGATACAGGAGGACCAGATGATCCGACGAATACACCTCTGGGTCCAGCAGCCTGTATAACCTTAGCTAAGGGCTCATCATTAGAGCTCGGAGCAGATGGAATAGCGACTCCTGGCGATATCATCACCTACACCTATATCGCGACCAACTGTGGTAATGTCACCCTCAGCAACGTTACGATCGATGAAGAAAATGCCACATTCACTGGTACTGGAACGCCCCCAGTCGTAGGCACAGTCATGCCGACTACTATTATGCCTGGCGAAAATGCCACAGCCACAGCTACCTATGTCATAACTCAGGTCGATATCGATGCTGGATTTGTGGATAATCAAGCAATGGCTACTGGCACTGACCCCGAAAATGTGGTCGTCTCAGACCTCTCTGATACATCTAATCCAAATGATATAAATGAAACAGGAGGCACCGACGATCCGACAAATACGCCCATTGATCCTGACGCCTGCGTCGAACTGACAAAAGGCTCATCTTTAGCATTGGGAGCAGATGGAGTGGCTTCACCTGGTGACATCGTCACATATACCTATGCCGTTTTAAATTGTGGTAATGTGTCACTATCCAATATCGTCATCGATGAGCATGCAGCCACATTCACAGGGACAGGTACACTACCATCTCCGAGCGCTGTATCCCCTGTAGTCATTGCTCCAGGCGAGACGGGACTTGCCAGCGCTAACTATGCAATAACTCAAGCGGATATCGATGCCGGCTTCATTGACAATCAAGCTTTAGTCACAGCTGATGACCCCAGTGGAATGATGGTCGATGACCTCTCTGACACCTCTAATCCTGGTGATATCAATAGTACCCCAGGAGGTGATGATCCGACCAATACTCCTGTCGGCCAGGATGCGTGCATTGAAATCACGAAAGGCTCATCTCTCGACTTAGGAGGAGATATGGTTGCATCGCCAGGGGATGTCATCACGTATACTTATAGCGTAATCAACTGCGGAAATGTCACTTTGGATGACATATCAATCGTAGAGCAGGCAGCTGGCTTCACAGGAACGTCTACCCTACCTGTACCTGAGGCGGTCGTCCCTTCCACGCTATCGCCTGGACAAATCGCTAGTTCATCATCGACTTACATGATTACTCAAGCAGACATTGATGCAGGATTCGTAGATAACCAAGCCTTAGTGATGGGAACCGATCCATCTGGAGCACCCACGACTGATCTATCTGACACATCTAACTCACCAGATGTCAATGAGACTGGTGGCTCTGATGACCCCACTAATACTCCTATACCGCCAGATGCGTGCATTGCTTTAAGGAAAGGATCAGTCTTAGATTTAGGCATTGATGGCGTCGCTACACCAGGTGATATCATCACTTATACCTATGTTGTCACTAATTGTGGAAATGTCACACTGACTGATGTCAATGTCACAGAAGAGAATACTCTATTCACAGGTACAGGCACACTTCCAGTACCAGGAGTCGTCATGCCATCTACTTTAGCCCCTTCAGAATCAGCGACAGTCACTTCGACTTATGCCATCACGCAGGCAGATATCAATAACAGTGTCATCAATAATCAAGCACTTGCTAGTGGGAATGATCCCGATGGCGATCCAGTCACAGATCTATCAGATACGTCTAATCCGAATGATCCAAATGAAACAGGAGGTCCTGATGACCCTACTAGTACGCCGATCGGTCCTGATCCATGCATCAGTATTTTAAAGGCTTCTTCACTAGATTTAGGTACAGATAATGTGGCCACTCCCGGAGACATCATCACCTACACCTATGAAGTCACTAATTGTGGAAATGTCACACTGACAAATACAATGATCGTAGAGGAGCAAGGAACATTCACTGGTACAGGTACACTGCCAATACCTACATCCGTCACACCTGCTACATTAGAACCTGGTGAAAGTGGTACCGCCAGCTCTACCTATGCCATTACACAGACAGATATCGATGCCGGATTCGTAGATAATCAGGCTACCGCCACTGCAGAAGATCCTGATGGTACAGGTGTATCAGATCTCTCGGACACGTCTAATCCTAATGACCCCAATCAAACAGATGGAGACGATGATCCGACTAATACATCCATAGGCCTCAACGCATGTATAGAAATCACCAAAGGTTCTTCACTGAATCTAAATGGAGATAACATTGCGACTCCAGGTGATATCGTCACCTACACTTATGAAATAACTAATTGCGGGAATGTCACACTAGACAATGTATCAATTACAGAACTTGATGCCGGCTTTTCTGGTACGGGTGCACTCCCTACCCCAAGTGCTGTCATGCCTTCTACGCTTAGTCCAGGACAAATCGTCAATGCGACCTCTACATATGCCATTACTCAGGCCGACATCGATGCTGGATTCATTGATAATCAAGCTATGGTCAGCGGAACCGACCCTGAGAATAATGTAATTGACGACTTGTCAGATACATCTAATGATTTAGATATTAATGAAACTGGTGGTGACGACGATCCGACAAATACACCTGTCATACAGGACCCTTGCATCGTACTTACCAAAGGGTCGTCACTAGATGTAGGAGCTGATATGGTGGCTTCTGCGGGTGACATCGTGACATATACCTATAGTGTGGTTAACTGCGGTAATGTGACCTTGACTAATGTCACTATTGAAGAACAAGATGCCACTTTCACTGGAACAGGTGTACTACCTGTCCCAAGTATGGTTATTCCATCTACACTGTCTCCAGGACAATCAGCTAATGCCACTTCGACCTACGTCCTAACACAACAGGATGTCGATAATGCCTTATTAGACAATCAAGCCCTGGCTACTGGGACAGATCCTCAGGGCGGTCCAGTCACCGACTTATCTGACACTTCTAACCCAGGAGATGTCAACCAAACTGATGGAGAAGATGACCCAACTAATACGCCCATTGGAATCGACTCGTGTATAGAATTGACAAAAGGATCGACTCTGGATCTTGGTACAGACGGTGCAGCATCACCTGGTGACATCATCACTTATAGTTATGAAGTCACTAACTGCGGAAGTGTTACTCTGACTAACGTCACAATAAGTGAACAAGATCTGAGTTTCACAGGAACTGGCGCACTACCTATCCCTGGCGCTCTATCTCAGACGACTCTGGCGCCAGGAGAATCTGCAACGGCTACAGCCACCTATGCCATTACACTGGCAGATATTAATGCTGGTGGTATCGACAATCAGGCTTTAGCTATGGGTGTCGATCCCATGGGAGCTCCTGTGGAAGACTTATCGGATACATCTAATCCTAATGATCCAAATGAGACAGGCGGAGATGATGATCCGACCAATACGAATATTGGGCCCGATCCGTGCATTGTCCTAACTAAAGGTTCGTCTCTTAACTTTGGTGCTGATGGTTTAGCCACTCCTGGTGACCTGATCACCTACAGCTACGAAGTCACTAACTGTGGTAATGTCACACTGACTAATGTCACCATCAGCGAACAAGACATAACATTTACTGGTTCTGGTCCATTGCCAGTACCTGGAGCTTTATCTCAGACAAGCTTAGAGCCAGGAGAATCTGCAACTGCTACAACCACCTATGCCATTACACTGGCAGATATTAATGCTGGTGGTATCGACAATCAGGCTTTAGCTATGGGTGTCGATCCTACAGGAAGCAGCATAGAAGACTTATCTGATACATCTAACCCTAATGATCCTAATGAGACAGGAGGGAATGATGATCCAACCAACACGAATATTGGACCCGATCCGTGCATTGTCTTAACTAAAGGCTCTTCACTGGACTTTGGTGCGGACGGAGTCGCTACCCCAGGCGACCTGATCACCTATAGCTATTTGGTCTCTAACTGTGGTAATGTGACGCTCAGCAATGTGACAATCAGCGAACAAGACCTTAGCTTCTCAGGGTCTGGCACACTCCCAATCCCAGGAGCCTTATCACAGACTACTTTAGAACCTGGAGAATCTGCTACAGCTTCAGCTACTTATGCCATAACACAGGCAGATATAGATGCAGGTGGTATCGATAATCAGGCTCTGGCCGCTGGTGTAGATCCATCAGGAACCACCGTAGAAGATTTATCAGATACATCTAATCCAAATGATCCTAATGATACAGGTGGAGACGATGATCCAACGAATACGAATATTGGTCCTGATCCGTGCATCAGCCTAACTAAAGGCTCTGCCCTTGACTTTGGACCAGATGGTATAGCCACTTTAGGTGATATCATCACATACACCTATGAGGTCACCAACTGTGGTAACGTGACCATCAGCGACATCGAAATCATTGAACTAGACGCCTCCTTTACGGGTACAGGGACACTACCTACACCCACTGGATTAACATCTACGACATTAGAACCTGGAGAATCAGCCACTGCTAGCAGTACCTATGCGATCACACAGGCAGATATAGATGCTGGCGGTATAGATAATCAAGCCTTCACGTCTGGCAATGACCCTGAAGGCAATCCTACGACGGATACCTCCGACAGTTCTAATCCTAATGATCCTAATGAGACTGGAGGAGAAGATGACCCAACGAATACAGAAATTGAAGCGGACCCGTGTATTAATATTTTAAAGGGATCATTCTTAGAGCTGGGAGCTGACGGCGTAGCTAGTGTGGGAGATATCATAACCTACTCCTACTCGGTATCTAACTGTGGTAATGTGACCCTCAGAGATATAGTCATTACAGAATTAGCCAGCATGTTCACGGGGACAAATACACTGCCAGTGCCAAGCAGCACCATGCCTTCCGTCTTAGCACCAGGTCAAGTAGCAGGAGCTACAGCTACCTACATGATCACACAAGCGGATATTGATGCCGGATCAGTGGTGAATCAAGCCTTAGTAAGTGCCAATGCACCAGATAGCGAGGAAGTAGAGGACCTATCTGACAGTTCTAATCCTAACGATCCAGCAGATACGGGAGGTGATGATGACCCTACGACGACCATTATTGGAGAAAATGCTTGCGTAGAGCTCCTCAAAGGAAGCCTCTTAGATCTTGGCCCTGATCAAATAGCAACACCTGGAGATATAGTGACCTATTCCTACACCATTAGAAACTGTGGTAATGTGACTGTATCCAATCTACTGTTGTCTGAATTAGTAACAGAATTCACTGGGACAGGAGTACTACCAGTACCGAATCCTCTACCTTTGACCATATTAGCACCAGGCGAATCCACCATGACTACTGCCACCTATGCTATCACCCAGACGGATGTAGATGCAGGCCAGATCATTAATCAAGCTCTCGTTGTCGGTCAATCTCCAGATGGTGATGCTGTCCAAGATGAATCCGATACTGCTAATCCTAATGACCCTACTGAAACAGGAGGAGAAGATGATCCGACATTCACAGAAGTCGGTGAAAACCCATGCGTAGAACTTATAAAAGGGTCCAGCTTTGATCAAGGATCCGATCAAGTATCCACTCCTGGCGATATCGTAACTTATAGTTACACAGTACGAAACTGTGGTAATGTGACCATCTCTAATCTGGTCTTATCTGAAAACAGCGTCAGCTTCACAGGTACGGGTGTTCTGCCTAATATCCCACCACCATCAGTGACGAGCTTGGCACCAGGAGAGACCACATCTGTGAGCACGACATATCTCATCACTGACCCAGATATCAGCGCAGGCTTTATCAACAATCAGGCTGTGGTAAGTGCTATAGATCCATCAGGGGATAACCTATCTGATCTCTCTGATACTAGCAATCCAAATGATGTAAATGAAACTGGAGGATTTGATGATCCGACGAATACGCCCATAGAGCAGCCAGCAACGATCTCTGGAACGACATTTGAAGATATAGACGGCGACGGAGATTTAGACCAAATCATACCATTCGTAGAGGTGACACTGACAGACGCAGCTGGTAATGTACAGACGACTATATCTGACGCAAATGGAGATTATACCTTCACAAATGTTGCCATAGGAGAATTCACTGTGGTCGAGACAGATCCAGATGGCTTTAACTCAGTAGAGGATGCAGATGGAAATAATGATAACATCGTCACAGGGGTAGCAGAAGCTGGAACCGTGACTGAAGACGTAGACTTCATTGATGAAGAGCCCGCCAATATATCAGGTACTATCACTGATGATGATAATAATGACGGCATGGGAGAGGCGCCTCTGGTGGGAGTCACAGTGACCCTTATTGACAGAAATGGAGATGAATTCACTACAGTGACTGATGAAAATGGAGATTTTACCTTTACTGATGTTGACCCTGGACCATACACTATTATAGAGACTGATCCTGGAGACTTCTTATCAGTTGGAGATATAGATGGAGGTGACCCTAACATCATCACGGATATATTAATGTCGGGAGATGATTCGTTAGACAATGACTTCGTAGACGGCATATGTGACGAATTAGTATGTAATGGTGAACTACAAATATCTCTCAATCAAGAGTGTATGCTAGAGCTTACACCAGACATGCTGTTAGAATTTCCATCGGTGGGAATTTATACCATAGAAATATTTGATCACCACAATGAGTACCTGCGAGACAGCTTCTTAACAGCAGATGATGTCGGCGAGACAAGAAAATACCAAATCAGCTGTCTGGATAACTCATGCTGGGGAGAGATCATTGTCGAGGCTAATCAGATACCAGAATTTATCGCACCCTGCCCCGTGACTGAAGATGGGTCTATCCCAGCAGACTGTATTTTCTGGTGCGGCGCTGAAGAAATCACCCCTGACATCCTGATCTCTACAGAAGAAGTCAAGCAGACATTCGGTAGTTGTGGACCAGAACTCATTGGAGATGTGAGCGTACGACAGAATAAGATCGGAGATATATGTGACGCTGAGGGCCAGATCGTGGAAATAGTCTATACTGGCAAAGTCATGCAGCATGGAGAAGTAAGAAACCTCGACATTCTCACTCAGAGATATAGCATCATGAAGTTGGATATTTCAGGTTCTGATGAGGACTTCCTTATGAATTTTGGATTCCCTGATGATATCGTGCTAGACTGTGGCTCACTGACGAGCCCTAAAGACATCTACGAGATTACGGAGGATTCTACCTTAGCATACCCCTTCTACATAGATATGCACCGTCTGGTCGATCATACAATAAGAGTGATCGATTCGGTAGAAATCATAGTAGGCCAGGTGGAACGTGATACGATGATTAAAGAGCTCATCGGCACTGACTCCCTGTGGGTACTTAAGACCATCATAGATAAGGTAACCGAATTTATACCTGATACTACATTCATTGATAATCCTGATGGACCAGTGAATCCTAAAGTCCCAATCAAAAATAGGGTATGTAATATTCTCACTGGATTTACTGATTTGACATTCGATGCGTGTGGAGATGGGCAAAAAATCATTAGATCATGGGAAATGATAGACTGGTGTTCTTCTGATTTGATCAGAACTCACAAACAAATCATAGAAGTAAAGGACGTTGTAAAACCAAAGATTTACAAGCTTGTCAATGGCATGAAAGTTCAGACAAATATGCTGGACGATATGATCGTAGGCTTAGAGCCATGGGTATGCTCTGCTAAGATCGAACTGCCTGAACTACTCGTCGAAGATAACTGTGACGAGAGTCCTGAAGTCATGTGGTCTTCTGATGAGGGAGTCGTCAAAGATGGATATCTCTCTGGCATCTGGTTTGACGAAGGACCTGTAGAAGTCATAGGTACAGTGACTGATCAATGTGGCAATTCTGACTCAGTCTCTTTCAGAGTGATTATCGTGGATGATGTCGCACCAGTAGCGATCTGTGATGTAGCTTTACAAATATCACTCACTGGCAATACCGGTGGATACGGCACCGCGACTCTCTTTGCCAAAGACATCGATGAGGGAAGTCATGATTCAGGTTGTGGAAAAGTAAAACTGAGTGCTGTAAGAATGGAGGACTGGGTCAATCGAGTGAGAGACTGCAATAACAATTTTATCGGATATGAGCCTGCCACCTGTGCCCCGCTCACAGATGACATAGATGCGGGTGAAGTGGTTAGTAAAGAAGGCTGTATCTACAATGAGAAAAACATAGAATCTGTAACTCGTGCAGGTGAATTTGTGAGATTCTGCTGCGAGGATGCTGGTAAAATTGTGCAGGTCATCCTGCTCGTAGAAGATGAATATGGAAATGTATCAGAATGCATCGTGGCTGTAGAAGTGGTGGACAAAGCACAGCCAACCATACAATGTACACAGGATGTAATCACTTGCGACGAAGATCAGACGATAAAAACACCACCCTTAGTCGGGGGTATTTGCGAATCTGAGAAGAGCTATGAAGTAGAGCTACTCAATGAGGTCAGATCTGATAATGCCTGCTCTGGAGGCCAATCCATCAGAGAATGGTATATCGACTTAGACGATAGTGGAGATTATAACAGTGGTGATGCCTACTGCAGACAAGTCATCAGCATCGAGATATCAGCCCCATTCGATCCATACACGATCAAATGGCCAAAACATTACGATGGTAAAACCACAGATGGTGTCAATCTCGAATGTAATAGTGACGGAAAGGTATCTGAAATGGCTGCTGAAGTGACCATGGGAGAGGCATTCTTATGCGTACCTGGTGCCATCGA
Organism: uncultured Saprospiraceae bacterium; assembly: GCA_937929945.1. Taxonomy (GTDB): domain Bacteria; phylum Bacteroidota; class Bacteroidia; order Chitinophagales; family Saprospiraceae; genus CALFUK01. The sequence goes on along the minus strand of CALFUK010000031.1, from coordinate 19,064 downwards.
TGATGAACCCGTATGGTGTGATACTGACTGTGGACTAATAGGTCATACGATGGAGACAGATACCATCAAAATAGCAGGATCTGTCCATAAGATCATCAGACGATGGACGATCGTAGACTGGTGCCAGTACAATCCAAATTCTGATAATCTGGATGATGATAATGATACCAGCAGTGATCAATACCAATCTGTGGAAGACTGGGCACAAGGTAACTGTGCCGCGTGTCCTGAATATGGCCCCGCAGCAGATCCTGTGTACCTCAGGTATGCTGAAGTGGATATTGATGGATACTATACCTATGATCAGGTGATCGTCGTAGAAGATGATGCAGCACCCGAAATCACGGCACCAGACGAATTCAAAATCATCACTAATGAAGGGGCAGAGACGAAAGATGATGTGGCATCATGTGTAGGATCTGCGAATATATCTGCAAGTGCTGCGGACTTCTGCAATGGTAATCAAGCATTCAATGAGGACCTGCAATGGAATGTCACCATCAGCAAGAACGGTGAAGTCGTGTTCTCTGATAGACTCAGAGGCGCTGAAATCACGATCAATAGTCTGGATGGCAGTCCTGGTGATGAGCACCTAATAACGTGGAGAGTCACCGATGGAAAAGGCAATGAGGCTGTGCACAGAACCAGAGTATTCTTTGGCGACAGTGTCAGACCGACTCCAATCTGTGTTTCAGGATTGACCACAGTATTCTTTGATGAAGATGGTACAGCTCTGATCCCTGGTGACCAGTTTGACTTTGGGAGTTTTGATAACTGTACAGAGGCTAGCGAACTCAGGTACAGTATTCTACCTAATGGCGTCATACCTGCTCACCCTGGAGATGCTGGCTTCGATGCACAAGGATCTATCATCATCAACTGTAATGAAATAGCTAATTTCGCTGACTTAGATGTATGGATTTGGGATGCTTCAGGTAATGGCGATAAGTGTAGTGTTGGTCTCTTATTTACAGGAGCTGACGACTGTCCTAATGACCCTGAGACGGGATCAGGTGCCATCATTGCAGGAGGCGTGCAGTCCCTATTTGGAGATATGATGAAGGATGTAGAAATTACCGTATCCAGCAACTTGGAGGAATATCCCATCTTAGATATGACTGACGAGTCAGGAACATATGACTTTGACGACAATCCGCTGAATCAAAACTATAGAATCCAAGCGTCAATGGATGACGATGCCATCAATGGTGTCTCGACTCTTGATGCTGTCCTGATCCAACGTCATATATTGTCATTGACTAAATTTGATAATCCTCATAAGGTGATTGCTTCTGATGTAAATAATGATGCAGCAGTGCGAGTCTCTGATGTATTAGAGATGAGAAGACTGATCTTAGGAGTGACAGATCGATTCCCTGACAATGATAGTTGGAGATTCGTCAAAGCCGCACAAGACTTCTTGGACGATGATGACCCGTTCCCATTTGTGGAGATGATCAATGTCATAGACCTGCAGGATAATCAGATGCAAGAAAACTTCATAGGTGTGAAAATAGGTGATGTGAATGGAGATGCTACACATAGTAATCTCTCTGCTACATCAGAAATCAGAGAAGATGTGACACTCGGTCTGAGTACTACCGATCGACAACTACGAAGAGGTGAGACAGTAAGAATACCGATCAAAGGCCATGAATTCAATGATGTAGCTGGATTCCAATTCACGATGCGACATGATGGACTCAGCTGCACTGGTATAGTGTCGAAGGGCATCCAAATCAATGAATCAAACATTGCCAGACATGGAGATGAATTGAGCTTCAGTTGGTCAAATCCAGAATTTAAAAAAGCAGATGAGGATGTCTTGTTTTATTTGACATTTGAAGTGCGACAGGATCTCAAGCTATCTGAGAGTATATCACTTACCTCTGAGATCACTAAAAAAGAGGCCTACCTTACTGATGCTTTTGATATCGTAGATGTAGATCTATCCTTCGAAGGTTCAGGCAAGCAAATGGACGAGGTGATACTGTACCAGAATGAGCCAAATCCATTTTTAGAGGAGACTTCAGTGAGATTCTACCTGCCCCAGAGTCAGAAAATAAATTTTGTTCTTTTTGATCTCGCAGGCCAAGTCATAAAATCAACTGCTTTGGATCTGAAGGCGGGAGAGCATCGTATGATTCTCTCGGAAAGCGAATTCAGTAGTGCAGGTGTGTATTACTACAAATTAGAAACGCCTCATCAGATTTTGACGAAGAAGTTAATTTTGATTGACTAAAGTTTCTGCATCAAAAAACCAATGTAGAGGCTGCTGTCCTTCGGGGTCAGCAGCCTCTTTTTAGTTATTTGATACTCTTCTATTTTACTGAACATTCGTATTCTCCTGAGTCGCCTATGAGCTCTTAGGCACAATGTCTCAATTTAGGCTATGAGGGCCGTCCTCAGGAATTGTACACTATAATTGTAGTAGGTTCGGTCTAAGTGTAATACCTTTACCAGACTATACCAGCCATATAAAATTCAAGTTATTATATTATGATTATAGAATATTACGGCCATGCCAGCTTTGTGGTAGAACTATCAGGGAAAAGAATACTCTTCGACCCATTCTTTACGGGTAATCCGCTGAATGAAGGTATAGAGCCATCCAGCATCAAATGTGACCTAATCCTCCTGACTCACGGTCATGGAGATCATGTAGCGGATGCTGAATCCATAGCCAAAGCTAACAACTGTAAGATCATATCTAACTACGAAGTTTCTAACTGGTTTGGAGCTAAGGGATGTGAGGTCCACCCAGTCAACCACGGTGGCACCGTAGACCTAGGCTACTGTAAGGCGAAATACGTGAATGCCATCCATACCAGTAGTATGCCAGACGGCAGCTATGGTGGTAATCCAGGAGGCTTTGTCGTGTGGGGTGATGGACAGTGCTTCTACTTCGCAGGTGATACAGCGCTGACGATGGATATGAAGCTCATTCCAATGACCTGTCCCAAAGTCGATGTCGCAATTCTCCCTATTGGAGATAACTTTACCATGGGCTATGAAGATGCGGCGATAGCAGCTCAGTTCGTGGAGTGTGACCAAGTCGTCGGTTGTCATTACGACACATTTGGCTACATCAAGATTGATAAAGATAAGGCTAGACAGGCCTTCGAGGCTAAAGGCAAGACGCTCCACCTTTTAGACATCGGGGGCTCAATGACGATATAGATATGGGAAAAATCATAGCAATAGCAAATCAAAAAGGAGGTGTAGGTAAGACGACGACAGCGATCAATCTGTCATCAGCACTAGCTATCTTAGAGAAAAAAGTACTCCTGATCGATTCGGACCCACAGGCGAATGCCACTTCAGGCATAGGTGTGAGTGAAGATCAGATCACCCATGACCTCTACGACTGTCTGGTGGATGGTGTCAAACTCATAGATGCAGTCGTGAAGACGAAAATAAAATACCTCGATCTCATACCCTCCTCCATCGATCTGGTAGGAGCTGAAATCGAATTAGTCAATCGATCAAAAAGGGAATACATACTGAAAGAAAAGCTGGATGCCCTCAAAGACCAATATGACTACATCATCATAGACTGCCTGCCATCATTAGGACTCATCACAGTGAATGCCCTGACTGCTTCAGACTCAGTGATCATCCCCGTCCAGTGTGAGATCTTCTCACTGGAAGGTCTGGGCAAGCTCAAAAAAACCATCAGTGCCGTACAGACTAATCTCAACCCTCAGCTGGAGATAGAAGGCATCGTCATGTCAATGTTTGATAAGAGACTGCGCATGGCAAATATGGTCGTGAATGAAGTCAGATCAATGGTAAACGACAGGGTATTCGAGACCATCATCCACAGGAACTCTAAGATCGGCGAAGCGCCTAGCTTTGGGCAGCCCGTCATTTTATACGATGCAGATAGTAAGGGGACTGTGAATTTTCTAAATTTGGCTTACGAGTTTTTAAAAAACAATGAAGACCCTACGTACAAGAAATTGAGTCAATTGCTAAGCAAGGAAGTATAAATACCATGGCAAAAAGAAAAGATATAGGCAAAGGAATCAGAGCCCTACTTTCCAACATAGAGGCAGAACCGGTGGTAGAAACACCTAAAGTAGCATCCACACCCACTGGATCGATTAAACCCAATACTCTCCCTCTGTCTTCCATTGAGCCTAATCCATATCAGCCGAGAAGATCATTTGATGAGGAAGAACTAGCAGATCTGGTCGCCTCAATCAAAGTACACGGTATCATCCAGCCGGTGACTGTCAAGCGGCTATCGGATGATCAATACCATATTATATCAGGTGAAAGACGATTCAGAGCCGCACAGATAGTAGGCCTCTCTGAAATCCCCGTATTCATCAGGAAGGCAGGCGACCAGGAGATGCTGGAGCTGGCCCTGATAGAAAATATCCAAAGAGCTGATCTCAATCCAATCGACATCGCTATATCATACCAGCGGCTCATCGATGAATTCGAAATCACTCATGAGTCCATGTCAGAACGTGTCGGTAAAAAGCGTAGCACCATCACTAACTATCTTCGACTGCTCAGGCTCAGCCCTACATCTCAAGAGGCGATCAAAAATAAATCCATCAGCATGGGCCACGCTAAGGTGCTGACTGGGGTCGAGAGCGCAGACTTAGAGCTAGAGTATCTCAAGAAAATCATAAAAGACAAACTGTCTGTCAGAGATGCTGAAGCTCTACTAAAGGGATCAAAGTCTACCAGCTCTAGTAAAACACAAAATAAAGCAAAGACTGGGCAAGAGCATTCGTCCGATATGAGAAGAATCATCGACGAACTCAGCGAAAAGCTTGGGACTAAAGTCAAAATAGATCGAAATAAAAAAGGCCAAGGTAAATTCGAAATATCATTCAGCTCAGATGATCACTTTAACCACATTCTGGATAATCTCTTAGATGATTGATGCGATAATAGCTGATCAGACGTTATTTCAGTCATGAAGCATGTCATCAGTATCTGCATCATATTCTGCGCACTATCCCTGATGGGCCAGCGCTCTGGTATTCCTACTGGTAGTACAGGTGGGGCTACGGGGGGACTTTTTGATACTGGCTCATCCTACAATCCTAATGATACCACCAAAACCAAGTTCTTCACCATATTCAAAGGAAATCCCGGACGAGCTGCACTCTACTCATTGGTGATCCCTGGTGCAGGCCAGCTGTATAATAAGAGGTGGTGGAAAGTACCACTGGTATATGGCTTAGAAGGCACTGCCATATACTACCACATCCAAGCAAGAAAAGACTTTAACACATTCAATACATGCTATGAGAGCCTGTCAATCAACAATGTCATGGTCCCAGAATGCAGTACTCTAGATAATGTAAGTGATGCTTTCAGGGTAAGAAACAGCGCCCGCCGTAATAAGGAACTTACATTCCTTATTGTAATAGGCGCTCATCTATTCCAGACATTGGAAGCATTCATTGATCGACACCTGATTGACTTTGATGTTGATGATGACTTGACATACCTGCCTGTTATGCAGCCGCCATTGGAGAGTCAGCTCACGCTTTTCTCTCTAAAGATTCCTCTCAATGGCAGATAGCTAGTTCACTCGATTACCATTATCAAATTCGACAATGTAGGCGGAGGATATATCCGACTTAATTTTTTCTAATCCAGCCTCTGCACTTGCCTTATCTGGAAAGTCTCCTATCATATATAAGAAATATCCTGCCTTGGCCTTGTACACGGAGAGGTCATCATACTTAGAGACCAGCGCATCACCAGCTTCTATTTCGATTCTTTTGAAGGCTACTACGATCTTATGGCCAGTATATCCATCCACAGACGCAGTCATGGATTCACCTCCAGATGGCATCACTTCCGATGCTTTATTTTTAGCCACTGCCGTCTTTTCTTCCATGGCTGCTTCAGCTTCCGCAGCCGATGCTCTCATTTTCTGATCCGCCGCCTGAGCAGATTTCTCTTGCATAGCAGCAGATGCTGCTTTGGCTTCCTTTGCAGCTTTGTTTTCTTGCTTGCGGATTTCAGCCCTGGCAGCTTTCGCTCGTGCTGCTGCCATCCGCTTAGCTTCTGCTTCATTCTTACCTTTGCGCACCATGTCAGCTTTCGCTCTTTCAATGGCTGAGAGTTGTTTCTCTTTTGTCTGCTCTGTTACTTGAGCTTTCTCGACCATTTCTACGGCTGCATTATCTTCCGCTACTTCTGTGGTTACAGCTGCCGCTTTCTCTTTGCTAGTCTCTACTTCTTCCTCCATGGTCGCAGGCTCTTTTATGTTTAATTGTTTTTTAATATCATCAGGTACATCCCCATCCTCAGGGACTTTGATCTCGCCTTCACTCTGCAGTTCGGCAAGCATCTGATCAAAATTTTCTTCGTATTTGATCTTCTCTAATGGCTTGTATTCTTTAGAGCTAACACCAAGAATCTTGATCTCTGTTCTTCTATTCCTGGCATACTGCGCCTCTGTACAGTCAGATCCACAATCTATCGCTGGGTCTGACTCACCGTAGCCTCGGGCAGTAATTCTGAAAGGCTCTATCTCTTCATTTTTTACTAAGTAATCTACAGCTGCTGTCGCACGTCTCGCTGATAGATCCATATTCTTATTAGACTTACCTCTGGAGTCCGTGTGCGCACCTAGCTCCACTGTGATCTCAGGATTATCTCTGAGGAACTGGCCAGCCTGCTGCAGTCCTTCTGCTGCATCCTTTCTGATATTAGCCTTGCCATAGCTGTAGTAGATATTGGGGAGTTCGATACTCTTACCTTCGAAGACTCGCTCTAATTCTACATTGGCTAAAAGTGTCCCCATGGTATTACCTCCAGATAAGTTATCTGATACCCCTGGGCGTACCTCACCTATCCCTTCGAAGCAGAGGATGCATCCCTCTACATCGACGAAAGCCTCCATTCGCTTCGCCAGATACCCTTTTTTTCTGATCATGACGGTGTAGTGATTTCCCTTCTCCAGGTCTACTTTGAAGTCAGGCTGTGGGTGATCTTTTAGCACCAGAATCGGCTTTTTCGTAGTGTTGTTATATACTTCGATGAGGGCATCTCGCAGGTGATTCGTCGGAAGACCCGCCGAATCAGCTTTCTCCGCTAGTGTAATTTCAAAAATATATCCAGGTGCTCGCTCCAATTCTAATTTTACGAAGGCTTTACCCGCCCTTATATCAGATGGGCCTATGATCAAGACCTTCTCATGAAATAAGTCTTTGACAGCTTTGATTGATATATTAGACACTCCAGGAGGTATCTCTGCCGTAAACTTACCATCATTGTCACTCTTAGTAGAAGTCACAAATTCACCCGTCGTCTCATTGTTAATGTAAATCTCTACCTGAGACAGATAGCCTCGGTTTCCAGACTCAAAGGTATAGCCCTCTATGGCTACCTGAGATACAGCAGCATACTGAAATGCTACAAGTAAAAAAAGAACGCATGATATATTTCTTATATTCATAATCAATAGATTTGAAATGATGTACACAGATTTAAGCAGTCCAAAGATAGACCATCTACAAGAGTAAAGCCCAAAATTAAAGCATATAGTTCCTTAACAGACTCGTTAAAATTCTTAACTATGCACCCATAAACAGTGAATTCATCTTCAAGTTTTCACATATGGTCATAGCGTCTAAAACTATTAATTCATGAATGCACCTCTCCGAATTATCTTTATGGGAACACCAGATTTTGCGGTGCCATGCTTGGATAGCCTCGTATCTCACGGCTATGATATCGTAGGAGTGATCACCGCTGTGGACAAGTACGGTGGTAGAGGTAAAAAGACCTTGATAGAGTCCGCAGTGAAGCAATATGCCGTAAGCAAAAACCTAAAGGTGCTACAGCCCAAAAATCTAAAATCTCCAGCATTCTTAGAAGAGCTAAAAGCGCTCCAAGCTGACCTACAAGTCGTCGTGGCCTTCCGCATGCTGCCTGTCGCAGTGTGGGATATGCCTCGACTGGGCACCTATAATATCCACGGCTCCTTACTCCCTAAATATCGAGGTGCTGCACCCATCAATTGGGCCATCATCCGAGGCGAGTCAGTGACTGGCGTAACCAGCTTCAAATTAAAACATGAAATAGATACAGGCGATATGTACGCACAGGAGACCCTGCCTATTTACCACACGGATACCTTAGCAGAGGTACATGATAGAATGCAAATGGTGGGCGCAAGACTACTGCTTCGTACCGTAGATGACATCTCAGCAGGCACCATAGAGCTACAGGCGCAGGTAGACAGTGAGGTCAGTCATGCGCCTAAATTATTCACAGAGACCTGTCAGCTGGACTTCAGCCTCAGCTGTAAAGCGGTGTATGATTTTATCAGAGGTCTCAATCCCTATCCGGTCGCCTGGACCAGCTTAGCCGGCCAAAAGCTGAAAATATACAGAGCGACCTACTCCATACAAGATGATGACGTACCTACTGGAACCCTTATATCAGATAACAAGTCAATGATCCAGATACGATGTGCTGACGGTTACCTCTCAGTCCAAGACCTACAATTGCAAGGCAAGAAAAGAATGAAGGTCAAAGACTTTTTGAATGGCTATAGCTTTACGCTGAATGATCATGGCCAAGTAGTGCTCTGATGTATTCATCTTCAGCAGCATGCAATCCATCATGTCCTCCCTGGTATATCAGCCTTCCCTTCTGCAGGACTAAGACCCGCTGACTGATAGCCATAACAGCCTCTATATCATGACTGATGAAAACAATCGTCAGTTGGCGCTCTTGGTTTAGTCGAAGGAGCAATTGTAAAATTTCCAATTTTGAGACACTATCGAGTGCTGAGACACATTCATCACAGATTAAAATTGCCGGCTGCACTGCGAGAGCCTTGGCAATACAGACTCGCTGCTGCTCACCACCTGACATCTGAGACGGATAGCGATACAGATAGTCAGATGATAGTCCGACCTCTAGTAATAACGCCTCGACTGTATTCATAATACCATCTCTGGATCTGCCATGAGCCAAGAGTAACTCTTTGATCCCTGCTCCAGCAGTTTGCTTAGGATTCAGTGACTGGTATGGGTTCTGAAAAACAATCTGGATGAGTTGACTGGTCTCCAGTCTGTGCCATCTCCAAGATTTCCAAATATCTCTTCCCTTTATGCTTAGGCTGCCACTGTCCGCTTTCTCCAAACCAACCAAGAGTTTCGCCAATGTAGATTTGCCACTACCTGACTCTCCTACCAGTCCGACTATTTCCGATGCATAGATGGATGCACTGATATGGTCTAAGGCATTGACCTGTTCTGCAGTCTTAAAGATGGATCGGGATAATTGAAAAGACTTTGATACAGATGACAGCCGTATCAGCTCCTCGCCTGACTCCATAGACAGAGCAGCTGATGGTAAAAGCGATAGTTGACTGGATAACAACTGTCTGATAACAGGGTGATCATCCGACTGACTCATGTCTTCTATTGGACCGATGTGGATGATCTCTCCTTGATCAATGACGGCTACACGCTGACATATCGCCCTCACTAAAGCAATGTCGTGCGATATGAATAATATACTCAGGCCTAAGTCCTCCTTAAGCTGCAGGAGTAGCTTAAGGATCTCACGCTCTGTACTTTTATCCAGAGAAGAGGTCAGCTCATCGGCAATCAGGAGCTTGGGGGACTTGGCTAAGGCTATCGCAATCACCACCCGCTGGAGCTGCCCCCCAGACAGTTCGTGTGGATATGATTTTGCGATTCTCTCAGGTTCATCGAGCTTCACCTGTCTCAACAATTCTATGATCGCTCCCTGCTTGCCTTTTGGTCTCTTATTCATTCTGACATGAATAGCTTCAGCGATTTGCTGACCACAGGTCATTCTTGGATTCAGGGCCGTTTCGGGATTTTGGAATACGATGGAGCTGTGAGTCCTGCGGTATTCATTGACCCTATCCTGCTGCTGGCGGAGTAAGTCTTTGGCTTCATCCTTGTCAAGATAGATGACCTGGCCTGTGGCCTCTGCTCCGCTCAGACCGTGTAGGTGCATGATCACGGAGGCCAGCATAGACTTACCACTGCCAGACCGTCCCATAAGCCCCATGACTTCATTAGGGTAAACATCGAGGCTAATCGCTTTTAATATCGCTACATTTGCTGTCTCGCTCTCGATGAAAAGTGATAAGTCATGTATGTGGATGAGAGGCTTCAATAGAGATTTTCTTTAATATATAACTCGCTCAGCATAGGCTATATTAACACAAGTCTAACGTTTAGTGGTGATATACAGAATATTAATCCCAATTCGATGTTAAAATACCCCTGCACTGAGAATGAAACCGAACCATGACGTGTTGTACTGGGTAACCATATTATTAAGCTATGATGAAGAAAATATTAAAAATAGGAGGAATACTGATCTTGGGGTTAATCATTGCCATGATAATAGCACCATTCATATTCCAAGACAAAATAGTCGCGGCGATCAAGACAGAGGTAAATAAAACAATCAACGCAGAACTCGATTTTGAAGATGTGAGCCTGTCGTTTTTTAAAACCTTCCCTTTTCCAAGTGTAACCCTTGATGAGCTAAGCATCAAAGGCCACGCGCCATTTGAAGATAAGACACTACTACAAGCTGAAGAAATAACTGTACAAGTGGGTCTTGCATCATTATTCAAGAGTGATGCCATCGAGATTACGAAAATCTTACTCGATCGGCCGATCATAGATTTGTACATCAACCAAGATGGAGCGACTAACTGGGATATCATGAAGCCATCCGATACTGCCAGCTCTACTGAGAGTGTCGATATGAAGATAGACTACTACGAAATCTCAGATGGCCGTGTCAGCTATACCGATGCACAAAGTGCTTTTCAAGCGTCCATCCAAGCAGTGAATCATTCAGGTAAAGGTGACTTCATCGATGAAGTATTCACTCTGGATACACAGACCGATCTGAGCGGAATCAACGTGATCAATAACAAGGCTAAACTCGCTAATGACTTAAAAATAAGCTCGGAGCTGCCCATTTCGGTGGACCTAAATCAATCTAAGTACAGCATCAGCGATGGTCTAATAAAAATAAACGAATTTAAAATGCTGGCGGATGGATCAGTCCAAATGGCAGGAGATGATCTGATCATCGACTTCAGCTCCAGCGCTAAGGACAACTCAGTGAAGGAGTTCTTGTCCCTGATTCCATACGCATACACACAGGACTTTAATAACGTCACCGCCACAGGTGGATTCGACTACAAGGTAAGTGCCAAGGGTACCTATAATGACAGTCAGATACCGGCTTTTGATGTGTTGTTCAAGCTCTCGGACGCGACAGTGAAATATCCTGACCTGGCACTACCCATTGATAACATTAACCTTTCACTTACAGCGGACAATGCCTCAGGTGATGTGGACAAAACCAATGTGGCTCTGCAGCCATTGCAGTTTACCATTGACGGTGAGGCCTTTAATGCTTCTTTGGTATCACAGAATCGTGGCCAGCGAAATTTTGAATTTGCTCTGGACACTGACATGGACATTTCCAAAATAGCTAAGGCCTACCCCATAGACGGCTTGGAGGCACTGTCTGGTCAGATCAAAGCTGATATCAAATCGAAGGGGCTCACCGCTGACTTGGAAAAACAAAATTTTGCACAGCTCACGTCGGAAGGGATCGTAGAGTTGACAGGTCTGATCTATGCATCGGCAGATACAAAAATGGAAGTCTCCAATTTTAAAGGAGACTATAAAAACGACGCTCTAAAAATCAGCGCACTGCAAGCCAAGTCTGGAGATAATGATATTGCTGGTACGGGCGAACTCACCAATCTGTTAAATTTCTTTCTGAATGACCAGCCGCTGAAAGGTGAGCTACAGTTAAAATCACAGGTTATGAATCTGAACGACTACATCGAAGAAGAAGTGGATACCAGCGCCGCGCCAGTAGCCCTGCTCACATCATTCGACTATATAGACGTGAGGGCTAACTATACAGCTGACCGATTGATATATGATCTATATGAACTGGATGATTTTAAAATAGACGCTGCTCTCAGTTCTAATGCCATCGTGATTCAAAATGGATCAGGAGACATAGGATCGAGTGATATCAGCTTTTCTGGCAAGCTGGATCAACTATACCAATACCTGTATCAAAATGAATCTCTGACGGGGCAGCTCGATCTAGTAGCGAAGAAAATAGACTACGCTGACTTCTCTGAAGAGCCAATAGAAACTGAAGCTGAGGCTATACCCCTCATACCTGATAATGTGGAGATCGACATCAACATCAAGGCTGATGAAATCATCTATGAGAGCTATAATATCAAGAATGCAACTGGCCGCTTGGCTGTCATTCCATCGACTGTCAATATCCAATCCTTCAAAGGAAGCACTTTTGGTGGAGATATCGACTTAGAGGGCTACTACTCCAGTGCGGATGTGACTAAGCCAGCCTTCGGTCTGCGCTATAACATGGCTAATATGAAGATAGCAGAAGCGGTCAAGTCCAATGAGACCTTTAAGATTTTAGCTCCGATCGCTTCATACATCGAAGGAATATTCAATTCTACCTTTGTCTTAGAGGGTCTATTGGACCCTACGCTGCTGCCAGACTTTCAGACCTTGACAGGCAGTGGCTTCTTCGAGACGGTAGAGGGTAAAATATCGGGCTTTGGACCTGTAGAGAAACTGAAATCGTATCTAAAGGTAGATGAAGGAAAAGACTGGGTACTCGATAATGGTAAAAAGTGGTTTGAGATAAAAGATGGTGCATTGCAAGTAAAAGAATTCGACTATGGGGTGAAGGAAGTGATGATGAAGATATCAGGTAGTCACGGCTTCAATATGGATATGGACTACGTGATTCGGACTTCGATACCTCGAAAATACCTGGAATCTAATCCGCTGGGTCAGGAGCTAGCCAAAGAGCTGGACGGCATCATCAATACTGTCAATAATCGAGGACTAAACATAGAGCAGAATGACTACGTCGATGCAGACCTCCATCTGACAGGATCTATACTGAAGCCAGACATCGAGATCAAGAATGTGCGAATCTCTGATAAGCCCCTGACTGAACAGGTGAAGAATCAAGTCAGAAATAAAATAGAGGAGAAGAAGACAGAGGTCAAAGACAGCATCCGTACCAAAGTGGATAATACGGTTAATACCGTAAAAGACACCATAGCTACGAAGACGCAAGAGATCAAAGACACTGTAGCCACCGTGGTCAATGAGGCCATCAAGGAGAAAAAAGACCAGGTGACTGAGATCGCTAAGAATCAGATAGATACACTGCTAAAGGGTCAGCTGCCTGATTCCACAGTGACTGCTATCTCAAAAACGGTAGAAGATGTCATCGGCAAGAATACGGAGATCAGTGTTGATAGCATTCTCAACAAAATCAAGAACCCATTTAAATTTGGTAAAAAGAAGAAGGGAAATTGAAAATAGTAAACGAATCATTAGGATTATCCTTCGTAATTCACTTAGATTTGCACGATATGAAAGATATTAACGTAAACAATTGGTGGTGGAGCTCTCTGAATGTTCATACAGGGATGTAGCGCCAATTAGATACGACTAAGATATAAGGCTTGCCATTCCCGGCGAGCCTTTTTTTATGCCATAAAATGAAAGCTCTGTGATACACACAGCAAATTATAACAGATGAAAATACACACGACAGCAGCGAGGCTTGAGGCAGACCTGATCACACCTGTAGGACTATTCCTGAAAATCAGAGAAAAGTATGAAGAGACACTGCTCATGGAGAGCTCTGCCTATGGATCTCGCCAAGACCACTTGTCATTCATTTGCTTTGACTCCATCAGCACACTGGAAGTAAATCGAGGCATCTTAGAGTGCGGCGATCTTCGAAAAGAATCATTCAATATTGTAGAAGAGATCAAGTCATTCATGGATTCTAAGCAAATCGATGGTGATGCATACAGTGAGCAATACAATGGCATTTTTGGATATTCCACATTCGATGCCGTGCAATACTTTGAAGACATCAGCTTTGACCCAGCTAAGGATCAACACCTGACGCCCCATCTGAGATACGACTTTTTTAGATTCATCTACGTCTTTGATCACTATCATCATGAGCTGCACCTGATAGAGAATAGGCCTGAAGGTGAAGCATCACAGATGAGTACGGCCCAGGCCCTTGCAGAAGATAGAGTCTATGAGACCTCACACTTCAGTACCGTAGGCGAAGAGACCTCGCAGCTCACTAATGAAGACTACATGCAGATGGTCACCCAGGCCAAGGCCCACTGCAAGCGAGGCGATGTCTTTCAGCTGGTGCTGGCGAGACGTTATAAGCAAGCATTCGAAGGCGATGAATTCAATGTGTATCGAGCACTACGGGCCATTAACCCGAGTCCCTATTTATACTATTATGACTATGGTACTTATAAAATATTCGGATCATCACCAGAGGCACAGATCAAAGTGACGGCTGGTACAGCAGAAATACATCCCATAGCTGGTACCTACCGGCGCACTGGAGACATGAAGCAAGATCAGATCATCGCCAAACAGCTGGAAGAAGATCCAAAAGAAGTCGCAGAACACGTCATGCTGGTGGATCTGGCCAGAAATGATTTGAGTATCAATACGAAGCAAGTACACGTCGAGTCATTCAAAGAAGCACAATACTTCAGCCATGTGATCCACCTGACCTCAGTGGTGAAAGGTCAGCTCACAGACGGAGCCACTAACTTTCAGGTCTACGCCGATACATTTCCCGCTGGGACACTTTCAGGCGCGCCTAAATATAAGGCGATGGAACTCATCAGCGAATACGAGCCACACTCCCGAAGTTTCTACGGAGGAGGTATCGGGGTGATTAATTTCAATGGAGATTTAAATCACGCTATTATCATTAGATCATTTCTGAGCATAGATCAGACACTACACTACCAAGCAGGAGCAGGTCTAGTGATCAAGTCAGACGAAAGATCAGAGATGGAAGAAGTCAATAATAAATTAGCTGCGCTGAAAAAAGCCCTGCTCAAAGCAGAAGAACTTTACTCACCAAAACCAGTATCAGAATGATGCAAAAGATATTAGTAATCGATAATTACGACTCCTTCACTTATAACCTAGTGCATCTCATCAAAGAGCTGACGGATGCCCCGATAGATATATACAGGAATGATCAGATCAGCCTTGAGGCCGTGGATGCTTACGACACCATCGTCCTGTCACCCGGTCCAGGGATACCTGAAGAAGCGGGCTTATTGAAGGAGATCATTAAGCAATACGCAGCAAAGAAAAAGATGCTGGGAGTCTGCCTGGGACAGCAGGCCATTGGTGAAGTCTTTGGCAGCCAACTGAAAAATCTGGATGAAGTCTTTCACGGCATCGAGACCCCGATGATCTTGACAGAAGTGCCCTCACCTATTTTTGCTGGCGTCCCTCCCAAATTTCAGGGTGGCCGCTACCACTCTTGGGTCATTGATCGAAGCACGCTGAGTGAAGACTTGGTGGTGACCTGCACTGATGAGTATGATGAGATCATGGGCATCAAGCACAAAGACTACCCCGTATATGGCATACAATTTCATCCTGAATCTGTATTAACACCCATGGGTAAAACCATGCTGTCCAATTTTATATTTAAATGCTAACTGGTACCATGCATATATTAGATAAAATAGTCGCACACAAACGAACAGAGGTAGCCGCTCAGAAGCAGCGAATACCGATAGCATCCTTAGAGTCATCTGCTCACTATGATACGCCATGCCACTCATTAGCTCAGAGTATCAGAGAGTCTGAGCTGGGCATCATCTCAGAGTTCAAAAGAAGATCACCCTCTAAGCCGCAGATCAATCTGGAGGCTGAGGTGAGCAAGATCGTGACTCACTACACCCAGGCGGGAGTCAGTGGGATATCCATATTGACCGATTCACACTTCTTTGGAGGCAGTACAGAAGACCTGCAAGATGCCAGAAGAATCGTGGAGACACCCCTACTAAGAAAAGAATTTGTCATCGACGAATATCAAATCATAGAAGCCAAATCAATTGGTGCGGATGCCGTCTTGCTGATCACAGAGATCTTGACGGCCGCAGAAGTCAAGTCTTTCGCCAAGCTCGCAAAGTCATTGGGACTTGACACATTATTGGAAGTGCATACGGAGGCCCAGCTGGTCAAGTACACTTCAGATATCGATATCGTAGGTATCAATAATCGAGATCTTACGGCATTCACAGTGGATCCTGAG
This sequence comes from uncultured Saprospiraceae bacterium, assembly GCA_937929945.1. GTDB lineage: Bacteria > Bacteroidota > Bacteroidia > Chitinophagales > Saprospiraceae > CALFUK01. The sequence goes on along the minus strand of CALFUK010000031.1, from coordinate 2,885 downwards.
CATAGCGCGCGGCTCTATGACCAGCTGCCCAGTGAAGCTGTCAAAATATCTGAAAGTGGCATCCATCATCCTGACACGATTAGGATGTTGCAAAGAGTCGGCTTCGATGGCTTTCTCATCGGTGAGCGATTCATGAAGACCATGGACCCAGGAAGGGCCTGCCAAGATTTCATTCAGTCAATTCTCAGCAAAGCATGATCATCAAAGTCTGTGGCCTAAGAAATCGAGTCAATATCAATGAAATCAGTCAGCTGGACATACAGATGATTGGCCTGAACTTCTATCCACCTTCCAGCAGGTATATCCCTCGCTATGATGAACTGGCCATCCAGCAGATAGCTCAGGACATCAGTAAAGTAGGCGTATTCGTAAAGGAAGGTTTAAAAACGCTCCAAGATATCACTCAGCAATACGGCCTCGACTACGTACAGCTGCATGGAGATGAGTCTGTCGACTATTGCAGAGCAGCCAGCCAATTTGCCAAGGTCATCAAGGTCTTCCGCGTGGATGATGAATTTTCTTTTTCAGACATAAAGCCCTACGAAACATCCGTAGACTATTTTTTATTTGATACTAAGACTACTGACTACGGTGGCAGCGGAAGACAGTTCAGCTGGGACATGCTGCAACAGTACCAAGGCACTAAGCCATTTCTTCTAAGCGGTGGCATAGGACCTGATGATGCCGCAACCATCAAGAGTATCGATCATCCATCATTCGCAGGCATCGACATCAACAGCCGATTCGAGCTTGCTCCAGCCATCAAGAGCTATGACATGATCGCCACATTTATCAATCAGTTAAACCAGACGAACCATGAAATATCAAGTTAATTCAGAAGGCTTCTACGGACCGTATGGAGGCGCATTCATACCAGAGATGCTGCACTCTAATATCGCCACGCTCACCGAGAGCTATCAGCGCATCATCAATGAGCCAGCTTTTCAAAAGAAGTTTCACAATCTGCTCAAAGACTACGTCGGTCGTCCGTCGCCTCTCTATCATGCGGAGCGCCTGTCAGAGCAATACGGCACCAACATCTACTTAAAGCGCGAAGACCTTAATCATACTGGAGCTCATAAAATAAACAACACCATCGGTCAAATCTTGCTCGCAAAGGAGCTGGGTAAAACCAGAATCATAGCCGAGACAGGTGCGGGCCAGCACGGTGTGGCCACAGCTACTGTCTGTGCGCTCATGGGACTGGAGTGTATTGTCTATATGGGTAAGACTGACATCCATCGGCAAGCGCCTAATGTAGCCCGCATGAAGATGCTCGGAGCTCATGTAGAGCCAGCACTGAGTGGCAGTCAGACCCTGAAGGATGCGACTAATGAAGCCATCCGTGACTGGATCAACCATCCTGTCGACACCCACTACATCATTGGGTCAGTGGTAGGCCCACACCCCTATCCAGACCTGGTAGCGACATTTCAATCTGTGATCAGCGAGGAGATGAAGTGGCAGCTCAAAGAGAAAACAGGCAGCGAAAATCCTGACTACATCGTAGCCTGTGTAGGCGGAGGTAGTAATGCGGCAGGTGCGTTCTACCACTACCTAGAAGATGAATCCGTCAAGCTGGTCTTGGTCGAAGCTGCTGGCAAGGGGATCGATACAGGATACAGTGCAGCTACGAGTGTGCTGGGAAGCATGGGCATCATCCATGGCAGTCGCACGATGCTGATGCAGACCGAGGATGGCCAGATCGTAGAACCATATTCTATTTCAGCTGGTCTGGATTATCCAGGTATCGGCCCGCTGCATGCTCATCTGATTAGCTCTGGCAGAGCCCAAGTATTCAGCGCTACCGATGAGGAAGCTATCCGAGCAGCGTATCATCTCACCAGAGTCGAAGGCATCATCCCCGCCTTAGAGACCGCCCATGCCTTTTCAATATTGGATCAGATTGGGGCACAGCCAGAAGAGTCTGTGGTGGTCTGTCTATCTGGCAGAGGAGACAAAGACTTAGCGACATACATTGAATACTTAGACGAGCAAGAAGGGAATCGAGCTTCCCATGAGAAAACGACTTAAGCTATATTCTGTACCTACGGCACAGCATGTGATCATACACGCAATTTTGCTACCGATATATCGTCCCTACAGGACGACATGTAACATTCATGCCATAGCTACGAAATATCAGTACAAGATATTCAAAGCAAACAATTCGTGCCGTAGCTACGAAATATCTGCACAAGACATTCAATCCAAACCATTCGTGCCATAGGTACGAAATATCGGTAGAAACGAAATATCGCTAGAAACCATTCGTGCCATAGGTACGAAATATCGGTAGAAACGAAACATCGGTAGAAACCATTCGTGCCGTAGGTACGATATGTCGGTAGCAGCGAAACATCGGTACAAGACATTCAATCCAAACCATTCGTGCCGTAGGTACGATATCTCGGTAGCAACGAAACATCGCTAGAAACCATTCGTGCCGTAGGTACGAAATATCGGTAGCAACAAAACATCGGTAGAAGAGATTCAATCCAAAGCATTCGTGCCGTAGGTACGATATCTCGGTAGAAACGAAATATCGGTAGAAACCATTCGTGCCGTAGGTACGATATCTCGGTAGCAGCGAAACATCGGTAGAAACCATTCGTGCCGTAGGTACGAAATCTCGGTAGCAGCGAAACATCGGTAGAAACCATTCGTGCCGTAGGTACGAAATATCGGTAGCAACGAAATATCGGTAGCAACGAAATATCAGTAGAAACCATTCGTGCCGTAGGTACGAAATATCGGTAGAAGCGAAATATCGGCAGCAACGATATGTCGGTAGAAACGAAACATCGGTACAGGACATTCAATCCAAAACCATTCATGCCATACGTACGAAACATCAGCAGAAACCATTCGTGCCGTAGGTACGA
>CALFUK010000030.1 GCA_937929945.1 uncultured Saprospiraceae bacterium | reverse complement strand
TCCAGGCTTTTATTTTTCTCGATAGACTTATGCTTAGCTTTGCCCCATTCTGTGGCATCACTTTCAGTAGTCTTTTTATTCTGGGCATGAACTCCTATCATTGATAGAGTCATTGTGAGTACCAAGATTACTTTTAAATGTATCATATGTTTAAATTTTAGAACTGAATTTCTATCAACGAATAAATAGGTTTAATCATCCGCTTGGGTATCTTAATTATCTTCATCATAGACATTTTTCAGGTTCATTTTTTTGTCCAAGACATCGATTGATTAGACTATCTATTAACGCATTGGCTTAAGGCCAACCTGTTAGGAGGACGTTAAAATTTCATCATATCCCTAATTGAGGGCCGTATATTTTGCTTATCATAGATGTGATTTAAAAATAGTAACCAATGAAATATTATGTTTTAAGCATGTTAAGCATCATGCTATTGTCATGCAGCAGCACGCAGAGTGTAGTCGAGAACCCCCAAATTCCCACGATTAATTATGATCAGAAGCTGGAGCAACTCGGTATAGCCCTCGCTGCTCCAGGGGCCCCGGTCGCCAACTATGTGAATATTGTCCAGACGGGTAAGCTGCTCTTCTTAGCTGGAAAAGGGCCCAAGACTGATGCTGGATACATCACCGGTAAGCTGGGTCAAGACCTCAGCGTGGATGAAGGCTACAAAGCGGCCAGAGTCACTGGCATCACTCAGATAGGTGTGCTCAAAGATTATTTGGGTGATTTGAATCGCGTAAAGAGAGTCGTCAAAGTACTGGGCATGGTGAACGCAGCACCTGACTTTACCGATCATCCTGAAGTGATTAATGGATTCTCAGATGTGATTGTCGAAGTATTTGGAGAAAGAGGAAAGCACGCGAGAGCTGCTGTGGGCATGGGCTCACTGCCTCGTAACATTGCTGTGGAGATAGAATTAGTCGTAGAAATTTATTAATGTGATCGCCCTATCTGTTACCTATTTAGGACAAGGTTTGGTATCAAGGTGTATATGTTTGCTGATGCTCTTTTCAGTCTGTGTCAATGCTGGACTCTCGGGTCAAGATACAATCATTCCTTTGTGGCCTGATCAGATACCTTGTGAAAATGACTTGACTGTAGAGGTCACACATGACGAATCCATTCAGAGAAAACTTGCAAAAATCCACAGACCTGAAATAGCAGTGTATAAAGCTGAGCACCCTAATGGCTCGGCTGTGATCATCTGTCCTGGTGGGGGATACACCATCTTAGCATATGATTGGGAGGGCACCTCATTTGCTAAGTGGTATAATGACTTAGGGGTGACTGCTGTCGTACTGACGTATCGATTGCCCCATTGGGAGACGGAAGCGTGCAGAAGCCAAGTCGCTCTCATGGATGCAGTCAGAGCGATGAGGACGGTACGTCACCATGCGGGAGAGTGGAGGATAGATCAATCTAAGATAGGAGTAATGGGCTTTTCCGCAGGCGGGCATTTAGCTTCGACATTATCGACCCGGTTTGACGCAGGAGATGCTTTATCAGCTGATGTAGTCGAAAGGCAATCATCCAGGCCTGACTTTTCTGTCTTAGTCTATCCCGTGATTAGTATGGATGAGGAGGTGACTCATTTTGGATCAAGAAATAATCTAATTGGAAATAATCCAAGTCAAGCGGAGATAGAATACTACTCCAATGAGCGGCACGTCAGTGCTGATACACCTGCGACGATGCTCATTCATTCAAGTGATGATATGTCAGTACCTGTAGAGAATAGCCTGAGATATTACAAAGCACTCTTAGCCCATCATATCTCAGCATCACTGATGATCTATCCTACAGGAGGCCATGGATTCAGTTTTGCGACCAGCAAAGAAAACGAATCAGTCAAATACTGGACGAATGATTTAAAAATATGGCTTGAGCAGATGGGCTTAATAAATAAAAGAGAGTAAGTTTATAAGGGGCAGACCATAGCGATCCATTGTATTATTCGGATAGATCTAAGGTCTATAATGAGACTGATAATGAATGCGCACTGAAATAATGAAATACACATGATGTCAAAAAAATATTTAGGTCTGCTGTCGATATGGATGATCATGTCTTGTGGAGATCCTACGCTGCCCAATGAGCTGGGCTCAGATCGAAACCATGATGCCCCACATAATGTCATCATCTTCTATGTGGATGACCAAGGCTACCAAGACTTAGGCTGCTATGGCTCTCCTGATATTAGCACACCTCACATCGATCGACTCGCGAGAGAAGGTACCCGCTTTACTAATTTTCACACAGCTCAGCCAGTCTGCACGGCCTCCCGTGTCTCGCTCCTGACTGGATGCTATCCTAACCGTCTGGGCATGCACGGGGCCATCGGCCCTGACAGTCAGCATGGACTGAATCAAGAAGAGACGACCATGGCCGAATTATTTAAGCAGAAAGATTATGCTACGGCTGTTTTTGGGAAGTGGCACTTGGGCTGGCAGGATGAGTTCAATCCGCTGAATCACGGCTTCGATGAGTACTTCGGCATTCCTTATTCTAATGACATGTGGCCACACCATCCGTGGCAGGGCAGCGTCTTTAATTTTCCAGACCTGCCGCTCTATGACGGCATGGAGCGGATTGATACGCTGCATGACCAATCTATGCTGACCACTCAGATCACCGAGAGAGCCGTAGACTTCATAGATCGGCATCAGGATAGGCCATTCTTCTTATACGTGCCTCATCCTCAACCACATGTACCCCTGTACGTCTCTGACAAATTCAAAGGAAAGTCAGAACGCGGCTTGTATGGAGATGTGATCATGGAGATTGACTGGTCGGTGGGACAGATCGTCAAAAGCTTGGATGAGCATGGACTGAAGGAAAATACCCTGATCATCTACTCGTCTGACAATGGGCCATGGCTATCTTATGGCACACACTCTGGCTCAGCACTGCCTCTGAAAGAAGGTAAAGGGACTAACTGGGAAGGTGGTACGAGGGTTCCTTGCATCATGTCATGCCCTGGTCTGATACCAGCTAGCAGAGAGTCTGATGCCTACTTTATGACCATTGATCTGTTGCCTACGATGGCAGCTATGATCTCTGCTGATCTTCCAAATCGAGCGATAGATGGGCATAATCTCCTTCCGCTTTTGCAGGGTGAGATTGATGAGAATCCAAATGATACCTATGCATTTTATTATCATAAAAATCATCTGCAAGCGGTGTATTCTGATGGTTGGAAATTAGTCTTGCCTCATAAATACAGAACGCTCAATGGCCGAGTTGGGACATCTGACGGTCTGCCTATTGACTATGAGCACATCACGATGAATCAACGAGAGCTGTACCATTTAGAGCATGACAAAGAAGAGCAACATAACGTCATCGAAGAACATCCCGATATTGCTCAACGACTAGATGCACTTGCAGAAGAATACCGTAACGATATGGGAGATGCCTTGACTGAGACAGCAGGTACGGGGCTTAGGACCGCTGGAAAGATTGATTGATGAGTCATCAGAATACCCTAAGAATTAGGCCATTACTTATCCCAGCGCTTCAGGTCATTGTACTTGTCAATATACATTTGGTCTAACTCAGGTGAGTCTTTGTACTTGACTCGAAGATCAGCCAGATCTGCGGTCAATTTTTTCACTACCTCTGCGTATGCAGGATCATCATAGACATTTTTCATCTCTTGTTTGTCGTTTTTGCGGTCATAAAGTTCCCACTCATCGACGTCATAGTAAAAGTGAGCCAGCTTATAATCTTCCGTCACGATACCATAGTGTCGTTTGACCATATGCACTGATGGATACTCATAATAGTGATAGTAGACAGCATCCCGAAAACCTTCAGTCTTACCTTTGAATAATGGCAGAAGACTTTCCCCCTGCATGTCGTCTGGGATGGTCGCCTGGGCAGCATCAAGCAGTGTGGGTGCAAAGTCCAGATTTTGCACCATCTGCGTATTGACTGCTCCAGGCTCTATGACACCTGGCCATCTGACCAGTAGCGGGGTCTTAAATGATTCGTCATAGATAAAGCGCTTATCAAACCAGCCATGCTCTCCCAAGTAGAAGCCCTGATCAGAAGTATAGACGACTATGGTATTGTCACTGAGCCCAGCTTCATCCAGATAATCCAATACCTCACCGACTCCGTCATCTACTGCGGCGATGGATCCCAGGTAGTCTTGCATGTAGCGCTGGTATCTCCACTTCATTTGCTCCTTTTGACTCATCTGAGGATAGTTCTTTTTAAAGTCCTCGATCATGGGATTATATATTTTATCCCAGTCAGCTTTTTGGCTATCCGTCATTCTGCCTATTGTGCGTGTATAGGCTGCATGATCCCACTTAGCCGTTTCTGGGATGCCAAGCTCTTTCATCACTTCTGGCGGTATCTTAGAGTCACCTGCCCAGTTCATATGGGTGAGAAGATTCATCTCTGCCTCCTTAGCAGCTTTTCCTCTACCTTCATAATCATCGAATAGAGTCTCAGGCTCAGGGAATGTCTTATTGATGTATTCTGTATAGTGACGTTTGGGAGGGAGCCATTCGCGGTGTGGTGCCTTATGCAAGTACATTAGCAAGAAAGGGGAGTCATCCTTTCTTTCTTCTCGCAGCCAATCGATGGTCATGTCAGTGATGATGTCACTCGTGTAGCCTTCGACATTGATTCTGCCGTCATATTTTGTATTAAAGTCAGGATTGTAGTACCAGCCTTGACCAGGTAAAATTTTGAACTGATCAAATCCCTTCGGATTGTTACCAAAGTGCAGCTTGCCGAACATGGCTGTCTGGTAGCCTGACGACTGCAGGATCTGAGGGAAAGTGATTTGTGTCGTGTCAAACGGGAATATATTATCAATCTTACCATTGAGATGACTGTGCTTACCTGAAAGGATCACGGCACGAGAGGGGGCACAGATCGAGTTGGTGACGCAGGCATTAGTGAACAGCATGCCTTCCTTCGCAATACGATCGATGTGTGGCGTCTGGATCAGGTGGTCACTATAGGCGCTGATGGCTTGATAAGCATGATCATCTGACATGATGAAGAGGATATTAGGCCGCTCAGCTTTAGCAGAACTGGAGTCACCGTCAGAAGTCTTACATGATGTCGCACAGAGGATGGTCATCAGGAGAAGTATAAATCGAAAGTCTGCCATAGATTTGAATCTTATCGTTTTATGGTTAAATATCTATCACTTAGAAGGGTAATTTATCACTGAATTGCTCTTCTTATCATCATTGATCGATCAATGAATCTATCTAGAGATGCAATGTTTCGTGCTGAATCATCCTAATCTAAGTCGTATAAAATTAGTTGATCAATCCACTAAAGCCTGATATACAAATTGTCTGAGCTTATCAGCATAGTGATCCGTATATGGATTGAACTGCATCATCAGTACGGCTGCAAGATCCTCAGAAGGGTCCACGAAGAAGTAGGTATTGAATGCTCCACCCCATGAATAATTACCTTCACTTGCAAGTGCCTTCGTCTTAGCTAAGTCAGTGATCACACCGAAGCCGAGGCCAAATCCTTCTCCCGCCGCATATTCGATATCATCGCTCAAGTGATTGCTGGTCATGAGCGCTAAGGTCTTTCTACCGATCAGGTATTCCCCGTCTACTTCTCCTTGATTCAACAGCATCTTACAGAACTTCATGTAGTCACTAGCTGTGGAGAAGAGGCCATGTGTCCCGCCATAGATGGTATGACCAGAGGCTGGAGTCTGGCGGTCTGACTTCACTAAGGTTCCATCTGGCTGGGTGTTATAGAGTACTGCTTTTCGTGATTCTTTAGCTGGAGCAATGTTATAGCCAGTGTCATCCATACCCAATGGATCGAAGATCCGCTGCTGCAAGAACTCAGCTGCATTCATACCCGAGAATTTTTCTATGAGTAGAGCCAATACATCAGGCGAGGCGCTGTAATACCACTGTGCACCAGGCTGACCCACTAATGGCAGATCGGGCAGTACATTGACTCGGGCTTCTATATCTGCATGTTGCTGGAAGTATAGAGCCTGAAGATACTTCTTGTCCAAGTCACTCGCTCCTAAGCCGTGAGACATTCCTGCTGTATGACTGAGTAGCTGACTGATGGTGATGTCACTCTTGGCATCTTCTAGTTTCATATCTCCTTGGTGTTCGGTAGCGACCTTCATATTGTCAAATTGTGGAAGGTATTTCTTGACGGGGTCGGTCAGATTAAAGTGTCCTTCTTCGTAGAGCATCATGAAGGCTATGCTTACGATAGGTTTGGTCATGGATTGGATGTAGAATATTTCATCTTTAGCCATCGATGCCCCTGAGTCCTTTTCTTTTTCACCATAGCTCTTGTGATAGACTTCTTCATCTTCTCGGGTGATGAGCAGTACTGCTCCAGGGATTCGGTTAGCCTCTATCTCAGCATTCAGATAGTCGTCAAATCGTTTAAGCCGGTCCATGGAAAATCCGTGGTTGGAGACCTCTTGCATTGGAACTAAGGGAGCGACCTCAGCAGTAGGGATGTCTTGTCTTACTTCGGCGCTGGTCGAGTCTGCTACTTTTTGGGTCGAGGTACACGCGAGAAAGCTGAGTAATAAGACGATGTGTAGGTATTTCATATGTTTAAATTTCAGGGCGAAATGCCGATCAGCAAATAGCTAAGTTTACTCATCCAGTTGGGTGTCTTAACTATCTACGTCATAGACGTTTCATATGTTTAAATTTCAGGGCGAAATGCCTGTCAGCAAATAACTAAGTTTACTTATCCACTTGGGTGTCTTAATTATCTACGTCATAGACCTTTCATTAGATGGCTTATGATATTGTAAATTAATCAATAAGATTAGATATGAAGCTTGAATGCATGATAAATCTGTCTGAATATTCAGGCCTGCGAAGTGTTCGGGTACTTAAGTGATAGTTTTATTTTTCATGAATGATGCGATGATGGAGCTCACTAAGGCTCCAAAGGGCATGGGGATGATCATCGACTGCATCATGTAGGAGCTGAGATTAAAGTATTTAGGGGCATCATCTGGTGAAACATAGCCAGCGTCTACCGCCTGCTTGATCGCATTAGTAAAGTAGTCGGGCGAGATAAACTGGTGGATGATGGCCTGAGTCACTGGCGCTAAGATCATCACGACAAGACCCATGATGATGCCTGAGATCATACCCTGTCTCCAGTTCATGCGATACTGAGTCGTGTGGCGTATCTCTCGAAGTGCCGCATAGTATAGCATGACCGCCACAACGATATACAGATAGGAGAAGAGTGAGTGAGCAGCTATTCTGCTGGTGTGGAATCCTAAGAGCCGCTCTATCACAGCCCATATGATACTACTCGCTGTCATGATCAATCCCCATTTAATCTCTGTCCGATATTCCTTCATATTTGTCGATTCCTATGTTAAACTTTGGAAATGAATGAATAATAGCAAAATACTAAGTTCAATCATCCGCTCGGGAGTCTTAATTATCTATGTCATAAACCTTTTTCATTTGATAACGGCTACGGAGTCAGAAAGTTAATTCCTCAGTTTGATTGGTTAAATTGTTTGTGCTTTCTCTGATGCATTCTTTAGAGTGTCATCTTGAGGTCGTTCTAATCTGATGGAGAGCGGCATCGATGACTTCAGATATGATTTGACTGTGATGATGACTCATCTTATGGTGCTCTATTTTTCCTTCCGCAATAGCTTCGTAGCAGGCCTTGATCTCATAAGAGAAGCTAGTCGGCTCATCCATAGGAAGTAGTAGATTTTCTTTCTGATCATCATGGTTCACTTCGATAGCCTGGCCACACCAAAATTTTGGGAGTCTGATCCAGCCTTTAGTCCCAGAGATCACAGCGTCATACTGCGTCTCCAGATCGATGCCACAAAAGAGCTGGGCATGTCGCTGATCAGAAAAGCTAAACAACATCGAAGCTCTCAGATCGACATTATCATCTGAAAGAACGCCACGAGCAATCACTTCATGTGGTGCCTCATCATACAAATCTATCGCGAGAGAGATGGGGTAGATGCCGACATCCCAAATGGCACCTCCAGCTAAGGCTGGGTTGTTCAGCCGATTATCTGGACCAAATCCTCGGGCATTGAATGAGAAGTTAGCTTGAATCTGCTGTACCTCACCGATGACCCCTGAAGCTACGATCTCCTTCATGCGATTGTAAGCGGGTAAAAACCTCGTCCAGATCGCTTCCATCAGAAATAATTCTTTGTCTCGGGCCAAAGAGATCATCTCTGCCACATCAGCAGCTGAGATGCCCATGGGCTTTTCACACAGTACGTGTTTACCCGCATGTAGTGCTTTAAGGACATTTTCTTTATGGTAGTTGTGCGTATTGCTGATGTATACGATGTCTACCTCTGGATCATCATATACAGCTTCATAGTTGTCGTGTATGTCTATTGATGCGTATTGCTCACGCAGAGATTCTGCATTGGATCGAGAGGCAATGGCCTTCAGTGTCGCTTCGGGAACTGTCCCAAGTGACGCGATAAATTTTTGTGCGATTCTTCCACACGCTATAAGTCCCCATTTCATACAAATACGATTTTAGATAATCAGTTCTGCTGTGAATGTCAAAGTTAAATTTTGTTTTAAGCTGTCTAGGCAATCCACCTCACTGACTCTAGCTAAGACCGCTTAAGACAATAATACAATGACTTAGGCGGGGAAAAGCTGAAACGATTGTAAAATTTTTCTGCCGTCACCCATAAATCGTAATTCGACACGAATCGAATCCTTACCTGTCTGGTTTAGGACTAAGACTCCATAGCTCTTAGTCGCTGTGACTTCGCCGATTCGGTGCTGGTTTTTCTCACCTGAATAGTTACGGTAGCTGTGGGTCAGTCCCGAGGAGGTAATATCATAGAGAGGTAGCTCTAGGCCTTCTAACTGGATGGCAGACAGCTCTGACAAATGTCTGTCACCGCTCATCAAGATGGGACGATTCACATTTTTGGTTTGGAGTAATGCGAAGAGTCGCTGACGCGCTGCGGGGAAGTTAGCCCATTTCTCATATTTATGGTCTTCAGCGATGATCTGGATGCCATTGGCTATTAGGTGTACATCAGCATCATTACGAGTCAAAAGGCTGTCCAGCCAGGTCCACTGTGCTTCTCCTAAGATGTCCGCTCCGACTGATGCTTTGTACCTGCCATTTTTCTTATGCACGGCATCTCTGAAGTAGCGACTATCCAGCAGTATCACCTTGATCTTAATGCCATTTTTATCCAGATCGTGTGCGGTATATGCGCCTTCGCGCTCCCATGCTGGATTTGACTTATCGAGATCTAAGAATTGGAAGAGGAGGTCTCGACTTATTTTTTTCGATGCCAGTTCTTTTCCAGCATCATTCTTACCATAGTCGTGATCATCCCAAGTACCGACGATGGGTGTGCTTCGCAGTAGTGTTTGATATTCTTGGTTTTGCAGTTGCATCTCATATTTCTCAGAAAGCACTGCGGGATCTTCGCTGTCTCCATAGATGTTATCGCCGAGCCAGATCCACATGTCAGATGATTCTTGATTGATATCGTCCCACAGGACCTGCTCACTGTCTTGCTTATTACAGGAGCCAAAACTAATGATGACATCACCTTCTTTCGGGGCTTCAGCCGGAATACTGGAGATCTCTGCTGTATCTGCGGGGCTTTCTGCCTTGGGTTTGCAAGCAGCGACTATGCCAACTAATAATATCAGGTGTAGAAATATCTTCATTTGTCTTTATTTTGGGAGCTTAAGTTGTGAAATGTCTGACCAGTGATTCCCATTCTTCTTGCAGTGATGATTGTGGTCGTGTCCGAGCAGCTTGACGATACCAATAGTCTGCATTCCACATATCACCTTCTTTCCGATGGAGATAGGCATGGACCCAGGCAGCGTCATCACCAGGCATCCCGTCTATAATCTGGTGAGCTGCAGACCAGTCTCCCTGCGCATCTAAGCGTAGTGCTCGTAGGATGGGGTCATTTACTTCATCTCCGCTGTGCTGTATCGTGGCTGTGAATTCTGTATAGGTCATGTCAATCTAAAAGCTAATCAAACTGGTATTCATTAAAGTATAAAATCAGCAATTTATCTGTGCTGTGTAAATTTTGTAAAGAGTGCTTTACTTTTATTCTACGATCTTCTCTTCCAAAGCAAGTTCGACATGAGCTATATGATGATTACCATGCCAGGCATACATGCTGGTGAGAGAGCCTAAAGATATTTGATTGTTAGTCTCTGGATGAATGAATTTACGCTCGAAGTCTGAGGGAACCATCCTATGGAGCAGAAGCGTCCACCTGCGATGGAGTGCTTCTAGTAGCGCCAGTGAGATATCGACAGGTGCCTCATAATCTGGAAGAGTCGCCCAAGATACTTCATCATATGCTTTGATGAGTGGGGTCTCTTCTGTCAGTGTCCACTTATATCTGACATAGCTATTGATATGACTGTCTGCTAGATGGTGGATGACCTGTCTGATGTTCCAGCCACCCGTTCGGTATTGATAGTTTAGTTCGCTTTCAGAAAGTTTATTACAGATGTATTTTAGCTTTTTAGGCTGCTCTTCGATCTCTTTGATCCATGACTTTATGGAGTTATGATCTACCATCTTCGGTATTTTGAATTTACCTATGGGGTATTGTTTCATAAGTTTAAATTTTAGGGCGAAATGCCGATCAGCATATAACTAAGTTTACTCATCCACTTGGGTGTCTTAGTTATCTACGTCATAGGCGTTTCATATGTTTAAATTTCAGGGCGAAATGCCAATCTGCAAATAACTAAGTTTAATCAACCACTTTGGTGTCTTAATTATCTGTGCATAGACGTTTCATGCGTAGGATTTTAATGTGACTTAGCTGGGCATACGTTTTTTGAATGCGAGCGTAAATGTACTGCCTTTACCTGGTTCTGACTGGCAGGTGATATTGCCACCATAGAGAGTGACAATCTTCTTACAAAGAGCTAAGCCAATACCTGTCCCAGGCATATCAGTGGCGTCTAATTTTTGAAAGGGATTAAAAATTTTCTTCCAGTATTTCTGATCTATACCTCGTCCGTTATCGATGATACTGATCTCCGTAAGCTCATGCGTCACATGACTGGTAATCAGGATAGTCGGTGCGGAGGCCGTCCTGAATTTAATAGCATTCTGCAGTAGCTGTTCAAAGAGCAGGATCAGGCTTGATTGTTTACCGTATATTTTCGGGAGGTCCTGGTAGTGTATGAGGGCTCCTGTGGTATGTATCTCTTGTTGTAAGTTTTGTTTGACGATATCTATGATTTGATTGAGGTCGTGGTAGCTGGCATTATTTAGGGAATCTTTGCCAATACTCGAGAATTTCAGCGAATCATCAATGACTTGAGTGAGCTTCGTCACCGAGCTAATCATAAGATTAAGATATTGCAGGGCTTTCTCATCGAGATTTTCTGCGTACCGTGTTTTAAGAAGTTGGCTGTAGGATCCGATTGTGCGAAGGGGGGCCTTTAGATCATGAGAGGCTATGTAGGTGAACTGTTCTAGTTCTTGATAAGCTTCGACTAGCTTATTCAGGTGATTGTCGATGATAAGATTTTGATCGGATAATAGACCGTTTGCCTCTTCTAATTGTTGATGGTTTTTCTCTAAGTCTTCTATGGTGTTCTGCAGATAGCTGATGACAAGTTTCCGATCTTTCTCGGTATTGCTGTGCTTAAAATGATTGCTTTCTGACTCACCTTTGAGTTTGCTGATGTATCCGTTGATGGTGGATCTCTCTTCAGATGTGAGCTTATCGATTTGACTTATATAGTCTGCTAACGCTTGCAGGTGTTGGGGAATCACAGTTCTTTTTTAAACAAAAATTTAAGATATGATTATATAATAATATATCAAATTTTTTAACCTATTTCAGCGTCTGCAGCAAGTCTTCCAGCAGAGAATCAATCCAGAAAAGCTTGTGATATAGATTACAATAACTCCGATAGGGATGGTTAGAATTCGTTATTGTAGACTGAACTATAGATTACAATCTAAACAAGTAAACCGTTTATGGCGTAAATAAACAGGTCACTCAAGTAGGCGATTGGAAGCTGTAATTTGAAGCTTGTAAACTCTTCTTAGAATTCAAACATTTGAATGTAAACACTTGTTGATGAATACTCAACCGTACAAGTTTTTTATCTAATTCGATTAAAATTCTGAAATGATTGCTCTGATATTCCAGTTAATACTCTCAGTGGTGGTCAGACCTCTGAAGGTCGTCCACTGCCTGTCTGAATTCTGGAAGAGATAGTCCCCATTAGCATTAGCAGGTCCAGCATCACATCCCGTCACTTGAGTCGCTCTATCCACGCCAAATAAGAGTCCCAACCAAATCTCAGACCCGTCTACCAGATATGGAGTGCTCAGAGGGATTCTATTCCAGCTGTTAGCTCTTAAGGATACATTTTGTGATTGAATCTCTGTAGCTGGGCTCGCATCTGATCCGTCCCCTCCGTAGATGATCACCTCAGCACTATTAGGCACCTCCAATATGTAGATGTCTAAGGCAGTGATAGTCTGGCCTGTATAGGCCCTCATAATAAGATTGGGAAATCTGGCTGCGGTCACATACTCTCCGGCTAGAAACTGAGGGCCTGTGACATTATCTCCATCATAATTGAGCACCGTCTCTTCTGCTTCGTCATCACCGCATGAGGTGAAGCCGATCGCTGTAGAGAGGAGCGTTAAGCATAATAAGCATCTAAGTATGTTCATAGCTAAGCTTTGTCGTTAATCAAATAAATTGTCGTAAGAATCACTGGAAGAAGACCCTGATCTGTATTGGACATCCTTCTCGGGCATCTCTAAGTCCAGCACTTCATCCGCCTGCTCGGTCCCTCCCAATAGTAAGAGGCTGCTCTTCTTCTCATATTCTGCCAGCATTTTTAAGCCCTGCTCTTCGAAGACTCCATTTTGCAGGTCCACGCTGTCCATGAAGCTGGATGACATCTCCATCAGCTGCTCCATTTCTCCCACCTTATTCGCTACATCATCTGCTATAGCCTCCATCGAGGCATCGAACATGGCTCTCTTATCAGAGTCTCCTTTAATGATGCTCATAGCGGATTTCATCGCAGAGTGTGAGGCTCTGATCGCTTTGCGCTCTTGCTCCTTCACTTTCACTTGATCTTTCGTATCCTCGAGCAGGATTTCTGAGTTGGAGTACATCTTTGTCAATACCTTATAGAGGACACCTATTTTGCTATGGAGAGCTGCGTATTTGCTGTTGGTATCCTTTAGTCTGGCTGCTTTTCGGCTGGATAGCAGCATGGCTTTTTGATTTCCTTGTTCTTTCGCTTTTCGCGCGATCAGCATGTTTTGCTCGATCTCCTTGTTGTTATCAGACATCATGGTCTTGAGCTTTCTGGCTTGGCCTCTCAGCTCGCCTATCTGTTTGCCCATTTTTCTGAGATTCGCCTCTAAGTCTTCTATGTAGCTCTTAAGAATGCCTACTGGATCTATGGTGACGAATATTCCCGTGATCTTTCTCATGATGCCTTTATAGGCATAGCTGATCAGAGCTCTCATCTTTGGATCCAGAGCCATGTAGATGATCGCACCGAGTGCTAAGAGGGTGACGGCTAGTCCGAGGGTCGTCTTGACCAGTGCTAAGAGTGCACCAATATTAGTGGCTACCAAAAACCCAAATACAGCTACGACACCGACTAAGAAAATAGTCCCCGTGACTCCTTCTGGTCGCTTCCAAAATGATTTGGGTTTAGACCCTCCATCAATACTGCTGAAATCAGTCATAATTCTTTATGTTATAAATTTCCTGTGATAAGTGACATGTCTTCATCTATGATTTCGGTCACACTATCATAAGCGGTTAAAAATTCGTTTTTAGTATTTTCAATCTTACTTTTCGCTTCCTGTATCTCGCTATCTACATTACCAATCTTTTGCTTGTAAAGTTCCATTTCTTCTTTCATCTTCAGGATCTTTCTCTCGTATTCGTTTATTTTTTCCTTCAGCTTGATGGCGTCCTCCTTTTTCTTGCTGACTCGAATATCCATCTGGTTTTGCAGTGCTTCCGCGAATTTTGATTTTTCTGAGTTAAGGACTTTCTTATACTGCTTGGCAGAGCTAAGGAGCTTACTCTTCGTCATGCCCATGGTAGAGGCAGTGGCAAAGGCAGACTTTACAGCTATGGATTTTTCCATATCCATGTCTTCCATCGATGTGACGGATTGCTTGAATTTTAGGTAGTCAAAGTCAGGACTGGCATTGGTTTTAAGTGCTTTCAGTAAGGCTGAGTGAAATTTATTATCAGGGTTTTGCACTGCGCCAAATAGCTTTTTCAGGTCTATGGTCATATATCTAAAGATATGCTAATTGAAGATTTATAGTTCAATAAAGTAAAATAAAGGCTTTCAGTTGATTTTCTTAGACTATCGGACACTTTAATTTGATGAACTCTGCCATTCCTGGGCAGAATGTTGGCGAATCAGCGACTCAGTTACTCCTGCAGCTCTAAGAATCACGCATTGATCTGGTATTGCGTTCGATACATATAGGTATGAAGCCTTATATCTTTTAGAGCTTGCTAGCCACTTTATCATGCGCTTTTCGGGTGATTATCTTACTTTAGGCCTTGATGAGAATACTCCATACGGCAGATTGGCACATCGGAAAGACGCTTTATAAGCAGCAGCTGAACGAAGAGATTCGGTTATTCTTCGATTGGCTGATTGAGCTCATTCAGTCAGAGAGGGTAGACGTGCTGCTGGTATCAGGGGATGTCTTTGATCTTGCTAATCCTTCTAATGCGGATAAGCAGCTGTACTATAGCATGCTGCATCGACTGAACTCGCTCGGCGTCAAGTGCATCATCACTGCTGGAAATCATGATAGCCCATCGCTGATCGAAGGTCCGAAGGATTTATTGGACCAGTTAGATATTCATGTGATTGGACATGGGAGTCCTGCAGAACGACAGCTCTTGAAGGTGGAGGCGTCGGATGGGTCGGCGGCTCATATTCTGGCAGTACCATTTTTAAGGGCAGGTGATGTGCACATGAGCCAGACAGGTCTTTCATATGAGGATAAGGTCTCAGCACTCAGGCGAGGAATTATAGAACACTATCAGTCACTACAGAAGATGGCCCAGCTTCAAGATCCTGCTCTTCCCGTGATCGCTATGGGGCATCTCTACATTCAGGGAGTCAGTCTTTCTGAGAAGCGAAGTGAGAGAGATATTCATATTGGAAATTTAGCTGGTCTATCCGTAGATCGTCTGGAAGGCTTGTTTGATTATGTTGCACTGGGCCATATCCACCGCCCACAGCAGCTTAATGCAGAAGGCACCATTCGATATTCAGGCTCTCCGATATCACTGAGTTTTTCAGAGCGGAAAGATAAGAAGCAGGTGGTCTTATTAGAGATAGAGGCAGCAAAGCTATCTGATGTTCGCTCTGTCTCAGTGCCGGTATTTAGGTCTCTAGCTCGAGTATCTGGTACGCTGGATGAGGTGAAGACAGCACTTGACGCCTATAGGTCCGCTGGACAGCTGGCTGCTTATATCGAGATTAACATTGAAGAGTCCCAAAGGAATGAGTCTATCATATTAGAGACCATTGCCGTAGCAGAGGCAACTTCACCTCATTATCTGATCATCAATTACAAAATACAATTTTCAGAATCAGCTGTGTCACTGAGTGATCGGGTGATGGAAGAAGATATCGAAGATCTCAAGCCGAGAGATGTATTTTTAGAGCGGATCAAGAATGAGGGATTGTCACAAGAAGATCATGAATTATTATTGGATGCCTTTGAAGAAGTCTACGCTGCGGCACTAAGTAAAGAGCTATGAAGCTACTGAGTATTCGATTTAAAAATATCCATTCTCTCAAAGGTAAACACGAAGTCCGCTTTGATGTAGAGCCATTATTGAGTGCAGGCATCTTTGCGATCACAGGAGCTACTGGAGCTGGTAAGTCGAGCCTACTGGACGTCATCACCTTAGCCCTCTATAATCAAGTGCCTCGCTTCAAGAGTAAAATCAGTAAGTCAGAAATCCAGAAAATGGGATCGGTGGTGACTCACTTCACTGATGAGGCCTGGGCAGAGGTAAGCTACCAGGTGAAGCAGCGTAAGTATCTATCTCGCTGGGAAATATCAAAAACGAAGAGTGGAAATTTCAGGGATTATGATATGTCCGTCACAGACCTGATGACGGGTCGGCAGCTGGTCAGTAGAAGGAGTCAAGTCCCCTCTGTGAATGCGTCACTCATCGGACTTAACTACGATCAATTTGTGAAATCTATCGTCCTGTCACAAGGCGAATTTGCTAAGTTTCTAAAGTCTAAGAAAGGTGAGCGATCAAAACTGCTCGAAGACATCACGGGGACTCACATCTATCGAAGCATCGGGGCGAAGGCCTACGAGCTGCTCAAAGAAAAGAAGCAAGAAACGGAGGTCGCCAGGGAAAGATTGAATATGATCAGCTTCCTCAGCGCCGAGGAGAAATCACGATTACAACAGTCAGTCACTGATAAGCAAACAGAATTAGACAAGCTGGTAAAATCTGCAGAGCGTGTGATCAAGCATAAGGAGATCAAGCAGATAGAGCTGGACTATGCAGATACGAAAGCGTCTATTGAGAGGGAGGAAAAAGACTACCAAGCGCTTACCGAAAGTCATGCTCAGGATGAACAGCGGCTCAAGCTGCATCTCGCGCTGATGCCCTTGGCTCCTGATATTAAATCACTGCATGATGCGCAGCATTCTTACCAACATGAGACTGAAGATATCGCAAGTTATCAATCGCGATTAGACCAATATAAAAGTGAGGCTGATGCAGCGATCAAGGAGATGTCACTATTAGTCGGAAAAAGCCTAAGCTCGGATACATTCACTGAGGAAATGGAAGTCTTTGAGAAGCTTGTCGATGGCTACAACAACGAGCTTAAGCAATACATAGCAAAGGGGAAGGACCTTCGGGCTCGTATTGCGGCAGAGCTGCCCCATCTGGAGCCGACATTACAAACTAAGCTCAGTCATAAGATTAGCCCTGTTGAGGCTATCGATTTACTTGACACCAGAATGGCGTCGATAGGTGAGTCAGCGGGCATATCAATGACACAACTGATCGCTCAGAAAAATAAGCTCCAGCTTCAAGTGGATCTGACCCACCAATGGATATCGCTCTTAGAGCAAGAAGCCAAACTTACTGATGAAGCAGAAAAGATAAATTCAGAATCGGCAGAGCTAAACAAGAGAAGTGAAGGAACGAGACAGCAATTAGAGAGGTTTGATGTGGAATTGAGACACAAGAAAGAAGAAATCCTAATCAAAGAAAAAGAGAGCCAAAGTGCCATCGCACACGCTACGTTAGAAGAACATCGCGCACAACTGGTCGATCGTGAACCATGTCCGCTCTGCGGGTCACTGGAACATCCCTATGCGCTGCATGATGCCTACCAAGATGTCGGTCAGCTATCCGTCGCTCTCGCTGGACTCAAACGAGATAGACAAAAACTAGAAGGCATGATGGAATCCGCGAAAATACAACAGGCCTCGACTCAAACCAGAATGAGCACACTGCAAAAGCAGCTGGAAGTTAGCGATGAAGAATTAAGGGTCAGTCAGCAAGAAAAGACAAAACGTCTGCAAGAGTTTCCGGAATTGAACCAGGTGGATCGAGATGCTTCTAAGGACGCGATCAAGGATTTAGAAAAGCAGATGAAAGAAGTGGATCAGAGAATACATCATCAGCAAGAACTCAGTTCGGTCAAGACAATCAGAAAGGACTATGAACAATTATCGCAAGTATTGACTCAATATCAAATCACTAAGAAAGACCGAGATAAAGCTTATCAAGGAGATGACATACACAAAGACGCGAATCGAATACAAGATAAATACACAGCCGCTAAAGCTGGAAGTAAAGAGCAAGCTGCACTAATTAATAGATCAACTGCTCAAAAATCGAGTCTATCAAAACAAATAGAGAAACTCACTCAGTCTCTCTCCAGCTCAACTAAGAACTTAGGATTCAGTGATGTGCGGGAAGCGCGGCAGTCACTATTGACTACCCAGGAGGCAGGCCGAATTTCTACTGCAGTAGAGAGGCTAAAAGCGATTGCCACGACTATTGACACTAAGAAGGAGGCACTGGCTGCCAAGAGGTCTAAACTGGAGAACCAAGAAATCCCTAAGACCTCTATGGAAGAAATCGACCGCTTGCTCACGGAGCTCAATGAGAATATACAATCATGCAATAAGGACATCGGATCCTTACAAGAAAAGATTAAACAGGACGATACTCAACTGAAGCAGCATCAAGAAATTAAACTAAAGCTAGACGAGCAACTGAAGGATAATCGGAAATACCTTCTCTTAAGTCAATATATAGGCGATGCCCAAGGTGCAAAGTTTTCTAATTTTGCACAAGAGCTCACACTATCTCGACTTCTTAGTATAGCCAACGCGAGACTGATGACAATGAGTGATCGCTATCTACTGAAACATGATCTGGATGATGACGACTTACTGGTGATCGATCAGTATCAAGGGAATGCAGAGCGGGTAGTAAGGACTCTAAGTGGGGGAGAGAGCTTCATCATATCCCTGGCTCTGGCACTGAGTCTCAGCGATCTGGCTTCTAAAAATGTCAGTTTAGAGAGTCTCTTCATTGACGAAGGTTTTGGCACATTAGACCCTGAGACCTTGGATATGGCGCTGAGCACACTGGAGAAACTTCAAAACGATAGTGGTAAGACCATTGGAGTGATATCACACGTAGAAGCCATCAAAGAGCGGATGCTCACACAAATCAAAGTCAAGAAGAATATGCAAGGCTACGGAGTAATAGAAATTGTAGGCTGAGTAATGGAGATCGAGTGTCTACAAGCTATTGATTTAATCCACGCTTAGCTTGACTTCCTGTGAGTGACTCTAAGAATGCCATCATGTCTTGTACTTCATCATCATCTAATTCGAATGAGCGCAGCTGGGGACTTTGATTCGTATGTCCGCTTAAGTTATGCTGATAGTGATCCAGTACTTCCTGTAGAGAATTCAGGCTGCCGTCATGCATATAGGGAGCCGTCAATGCCACATTTCGCAGACTGGGCACTCGAAACTTCCCCACATCAGCACTGTCCAGTGTGATCAACGCACGCCCGAGGTCTGAGTAATTGTTATATAGCCCATTGTTCTGAAATGATTGATTCGTCAGTAGATTACCTGAATGGCAGGAAGCGCAGTTAAGCCGATCGCTGAAGAAAAGTGCTTTACCTTTTATCGCAGACTGGGATAAGGCGCTAATATCTCCATTGGTGTAGGCATCATATGGCGAATCAAAACTGATCAGGGTTCTGACATAGCTGGCTAATGCTCTCGGGATGTTATATCCGTTTACATCTGTCCCATAGGCGGCTGTAAATTGTCGACTGTAATCGGGATCCGCTTGTAATCGGTCGATGAGCTTCACGATAGAGATACCCATTTCATTCTCATCTTCGATGGGTACCAGCGCTTGAATGTCGAGCTTTGCGACTCCGCCATCCTTATTAATCGACTGCAGGTAAGCCGCATTTAATAGTGATGGAGGATTTCTATCGCCTGTAAGGCCATGGATGCCCGGGGTGATCGACAGTGTGTCAGCGAAGGCGAGATCTTTCTTATGGCAGCTGGCACAAGAAATGGTGCTGTCCAGGGAGATGGATGGTTCATTGAATAGTCGTCTGCCCAAATCTACCTTAGCAAGGGTCAAGGGATTATCCGCAGGGACTTCAAATGGAGTTATGTCTTCTGGCACCAGACTGTAAGGGAATATCATTTCTGCTTGAGTCGTACCTTCATAACATGCATTACTTCCCAGCAAGAGTCCCGCTGCGATAGCGACCAGGCTACTATAGAGGCTTATTCTACTGATAAGGCTGTGTCTAGATGAGAGACTAAGCGCTGCGCCAGCTCCAAGTTATTACCAGTATGGGTGTCTTGGTTTTCTACGACTTGGAAGTTTACACCAGCAAAGAACTCGTTTATGTCCAATACGAAATGAATCGTAGAATCATCACTGATGTCTCGATCACTAGATATCGATACGTTCTTCAGTAAGGGATCAGAACCTATATGATAGGCTATGGGAGTATCCGGTATGTCATCACCATCCGTATCGACTTCGCCATCCACTCTGAGGAATTTGTATCCAGAATTCCAGTTCCAATGCATGGATGGGTCTTTCATACCCAATGGGTCAGTACTGGGCCGAGAGGTAAAGTCTGTCTCCGTCTGGCTGTTAGAAGCTTCGTCTACACCGATGAAAAAATCGAATTTGACGATATCATTGTTGGGTACCTTTTCGGCTGCAGAAAAAATGTTGCCTGGACCTGCTAGGAGATAATCTGCAGACAGATCAATTACAGCACCATCTTCCTGTGTCATCTGGAGGCCTCCGATGTAGTAGTTAGCTACTTTGAAGCTGACTTTAGATTCATTTAGATCATAGACTTGACCAAATACGAGTTTCTGATCATTGATCCGAAAATCAAATTCAAAATCCAGTAAAACGGATTGGCTATCTGAATCATCTCCACAGGCATAGAAGAACAATGATGACAAGGCTACGACAGCTATAAGAGCTAAAGCATGTTTTAATTTTGTCATTTGATCTGCTTTTGTAAGTTATCGATTAAAAACTCGGCTTGCGCGATTTGATTTAGGCTGTGTATCTGAGGGTCATTCAGAATGTCATAGGTGACATCGCCGTCACTAAAAATATTTTGCAGATCGATGACAACTTCAGTTTCATCTTCATCAGCAGAAAGATCCACGGAAGTAAATCTCAACATATCATCCGAGCCGATGTGCAGGGCGATATTCGTGTCCGTATCTCCATCACCAGTCGTATCCATAATGCCTTCTATCTTGAAGAAGATGAAGCTTTCCCAGCCGATCCAGTATTCTCCTGGCTTGGCTAGTGGATGATCACCAGTGTAGTTAGCTGGAATTGTAGCGTTCTGATCTGCGGTAACACCAATATTGAAGTCCAGACGTGTGGGATCTTTGATGGTGATGTCTTTCAGGTTCATTCTATACCCTGTACTGGCCAATTCTATGCGAGAATGGCTGTCTGTAAGGTTGAGGAAGTCTACTTCTTTGATAAGTTGGGATTCTGAGCCATTTGATACCCTTATATCAGATGCATAGAATGAAAATCTGGTAAATTTTACCTTCTGGCCGTCAGGGTAGTCATACTCTTCCAACATGACGAGAGCTTCCCCATCGTACTCCAACTTAAAGAATACATCATAATCAGAGCTATCATCTCCGCAAGAGAGTATGCAAAGTGATAGTAGACTAAGTGCTATGAGCAATCGAATCATACAAAAGATGTTACGTGACATAGACTTAACGCCTGCTCAGTCGATATGTTTTTCAGAAAATGTCTCTCTGACGCGGGCTAAGCAATATTTCACTTTGTTTAACCACAGCTATACTGAGAATGCTGCCTCTAATCGGTGATAAAGGGATAATCTTCCTGAGTATAATTGTCAGTGTATAGCTCTGATGGGTCTGGCTGTGGCGACTCTTCCGCGAACTTGACTGCTTCATCCAGCTCCTGCTTGATGGCATCTTTGATGGCTTTCACTTCAGTCTCAGATGCGATTTTATCTGCAAGAATTTTCGCCTCGATGGCCTTGACAGGATCAAGGTTCTTATAGTGCTGGAGCTCTTCTTTTGTTCTGTATTTAGCAGGATCTGATACGGAGTGTCCTTTATATCTGTAGGTCTTGATCTCTAAGAAATAAGGGCCCTGGCCTGAGCGGATGTATTCAGCAGCTCTGGTCATGGCTTCGTGCACTGCCTCTGGAGACATACCATCTACCTGCTCACTTGGCATATTGAAGGGTTGTCCCATCTTGTATATGTCAGTCACTGAGCTGGTTCGCTCTACGGATGTACCCATGGCATAGCCGTTGTTCTCACATATGTACAGGACAGGGAGATCCCATGTCTCTGCCATATTGAACGACTCATATAAGGCACCTTGCCTCGCGGCACCGTCTCCAAACATGGTGACAGCGAGATTAGACGTTTTTCTATACTTTTCGGCAAAAGCGATGCCCGTGCCAATTGGAATCTGGGCGCCGACGATACCATTACCACCGAAATAGTTATGTTCTTTAGAGAAGAAGTGCATAGAGCCTCCTTTTCCTTTGACGCAGCCCGTGGCCTTACCGAATAACTCAGCCATGCATGACTTAGAGTCTAAGCCCCGGCTGAGTGCAATACCATGCTGTCTGTATGCTGTGACCACCTTATCTTCTGATGTCAGTGCAGATACCATACCTGCGGCGATAGCCTCCTGGCCTATGTATACGTGGCAGAAACCTCTAATCTTCTGTTGGCCATAGGCCATAAGGGTCCTTTCCTCAAATCTTCTGATGCGATACATCACCTCAAACCACGATAGATAGGTCTCTTTGCTGTAGGATGAAGCTTTCGCCTTCTTTGCTGTCTTCTTCTTTGGTTTAGTCGTAACTGCCATATAGTTTCAAATTGGTGAGCAAGATACTTGATCTTTGAGATAAATAGAAAAAGCACGTGCTGTTTTATGATTCAGAGGCTTTTCTTTGTCCATCTGATACCTGGAATAAACACCTTTGTTTGGATTTAGTTGATTTACTTGTTTTTGCCATAATTGATCCAAGATGTATGCCGACGATGATTCCATTCAGATTATTCGATTAGTTAGGGCTAACTCCTTTACATTTGTCTCATAAACACCAGCTATTGCTTCTACAGTCCATCAAGCTTACTCAGTTTAAAAATTATTCGGCGACTCAGCTCCAGTTTGGAGAGAGAACGATTCTATTTACAGGGAATAATGGTGCTGGAAAGACTAATTTGCTCGATGCCATCTATATGCTGAGCTTAGGTAAGAGCCGCTATATACCGAGAGATTCTAAGCTCATCATCCACGGAGAAGATTTTTTTAGAATCGAAGGGAAGTACCAGCATCTGAGTGCCACGGATCTCGTAGTCATCAAGTACCCCAAAGGAGGGAAAAAGGAAATTTTGCTCAATGCAAAGAAGAGAGAGCGAATATCTGATCACGTAGGAGCTATTCCATTGGTCATGATTGGCCCCCGAGATATCCAGCTATTCTTTGAGGGGAGTGCAGACAGAAGAAAATTCATCGATGCTGGCATATGTCAGTACGACAAAGCCTATCTGCATCACCTGATCACCTATAACAGGCTGTTGCTGCAGCGCAATAGCTATCTGAAGAGCATTAAGTCCACGGGGCTAAACGAAGCTCTACTGAGTAGTTATGACCAGCAACTCTTGGAGCCCGCAGAATTCATCAAGAAGGTGAGAGAGCAGTTTATTCAGGATTTTTCATTGTTATTTATGGAAGCCTATAAGTCCATATCAGGAGATCGCGAGGCGGTATCATGCGATTATCGCAGTCAGCTGCTGACTTACGACTTTGCGACGGCTCTCATAGAAGCGAGACAGAAGGATATGATCCTGCAGCGGACGACAGTGGGTATCCACAAGGATGATATCATCTTTAAGATGAATGGTCAAGTGCTTAAGCAATTTGGCTCTGAGGGCCAGATGAAGAGCTTTCTAATCTCCTTAAAGCTTGCCATGAAAGAAAAAATCAAAGCAGAGACGGGTAAGACTCCGATCTTGCTGATAGATGATATCTTTGCTAAGCTAGATGCAGATCGTGTGCGGAACTTATTGACATACATTCATCATTATGATGACACTCAGATATTTATCACTGATACGGATGCGGATCGCGTTTCTTCTATTTTGAAGGATTCGTCTATCACGCATGAGGTTTATTACATCGATGAGAATTCACCAAGACTAATACACGAGAATAATTCAAATAGGTAAATTAATCAGTTGATGACTCAGGTAGAGGATTGATGTGACTGAGGGATGGCACACACTACTAAAAATGAAAGCTATGAAGAAGAAAGGAAACGAAGACACACTCCAGAACGTCCTTAAGGCATTCGTAGGTCAGAAAAGAATCAAAAGGGGTTATTCTGAAGTCGATGTCAAGAAATTTTGGTACGAGCAGATGGGGATGACTATCTCTAATTATACGAAGAGTCTTCGCTATCGGAATGGTGTATTAACAGTGGAGATTACATCCATCCCGCTGAGGACGGAGCTACAATACAGTAAGGACAAGCTGATCAAATTGCTATCTGATGAATTTGATCAGCTTGAGTTTACTGACGTGCGGATCTTGTGATCCTGTATTGTTGATTATGCTCTATTCTTTTTCTTCTTTACTTTCTTTTTCCCTTTAGTTGTAGAGGCCAGTTGTACAGCTGACTTAAGATTCACCGCGCCTCCTGACACACTCAGTGAGCTGAATCCGACTAGCTCATCAGAGCCTGGCTTTTTCACTCGCACATTGTGTGGAGTAGATGATTCCATGATGACTGATTTCACTTGCTTAGCTGTGAGACCAGGGAAATAGGATCTAAGTACTGCCGCAACTCCAGCAACCACAGGAGCCGCCATACTGGTACCCTGAGCTATTTTATAGTTGTTATCAGGCGTTGTAGAGTACATGTGTACACCTGGGGCGAATACATCTACATTCGCACTACCATAATTAGAGAATGAAGCGGCAAGACCTTCGCCTGGCTGGTAGGAGAGAGCACCTACTTCTAGCCAAGACTTAGCGTGCTTCTTTTTCCAGAACAAGAAGCCTTTAGGCTTTTCATATTTATCATTTGGGAAATTATCGGCGGTGTCATTGTTTTTGCCGTCATTTCCAGCTGCATGGACCAGTAGTACATCTTTTTTCTCAGCATAGCGGACAGCATCATCTACCACTTGCTTATTCCAAGAATAGCTCTTCCCAAAGCTCATATTGATAACGCTTGCGCCATTATCCACGGCGTAGCGGATTGCATTAGCCACATCTTTATCATGCTCATCACCTGATGGTACTGTTCTGACTGACATGATCTGCACATTTTTGGCGATGCCTTTGATGCCTACCTCATTATCTGCGACAGCGCCGATGATACCAGCTACGTGTGTCCCGTGAAAAGCATCAGGGCCTTCTACATCGCTGTTACCATAAATTCTTTCTGTCTGATCTTCATAGTTGTCACCAATGATTTTTCTTGAATTGAAGTCTGGATTATAGTAGTAGTCTACTTGTTTCTGGTAGTGATCGACAGCTCCTGAGAGCTCTTCATCAATGAGATTTCTAATATCCACCATTGTCGGAGTTTCACCCGTTTCTGCCTGATATTGGACCAAGAGCTCCGTGATGGCGCTTTTAAATTCGCCTGGGATCTCCACAGAAGTGGTGTCTATGTATTCTGGTGTAATCTCCACATCTCCAATCTGATCTACATAGCCGTCGACCATGCCGAGGACAAAGTTTCTCTGCATTTTAAAGTTGTCGGCATTGGCTTGATTTGACTCTCTTTTGGATTCTACCTCTTCTTTATATTTGATATATAGGTCGTACTTTTCTTTTTGTTCTTTCGTAAGTAGCTCTGGTTTAGCATCCTTAAATTTCGGATGGTATTTAGCATATAGACGAGTCACTTCTAGAGTCTCCCCATTGACGTTAGTACCATCAGCATTACCTATAAAGTTCCAACCATGGATGTCATCTATGTAGCCATTTTTATCATCATCAATGCCATTGCCAGGTATCTCGTCGGTATTTGTCCATACATTGGGCTTGAGATCTTCATGCTCTACATCGACTCCAGAATCGATGACGGCAACTATGACGGGTGTGGAGCTGCGACTCGATAGTAAGTCACTGTAGGTATCATCCAGCTGAATAGAAGAGTAATACCAATCAATGGCCGGCTGTTGGCCATACATGTAAGAGCTGATTAACACAGCTAAGGCAATTGAAATAATTTTCATGTTTGTAATTTTTAGTCACTCAAAGTCTATTGCTCAATATATGGAGCTTAATCATTCGCTTTCGTACCTTATCGATCTACCTTTTACTTATGTCATAGATTAATACTGTAGGTTGCAATACCCATGTGTACGTAAGTAAGCTAAAGGGAACTCTTAGGTGTCATTATTATTGACCTCATAGACGAATCGTGAAATTTATCATTTTATAATAATAGGACAGTAAAGATATGATATCCAGCAGATTGTCCTAATCATATCAGGCTGGTTAAAAATTTATTCAATAAATTGCTTAACAAGCAGGTATGAAGAAAGGGTTGTACTTAGTTTACATTTAAGCAATATTTAAGAAATCTGATGAAGAGTATGCATAAGTTGGCTATGATGACCCTACTACTGGCTTGGTGCTTTGTAGCGAATACGCAGAAGAGTGCCATCGGTGTCGGAGGTGGAGCTGCGCTCTATACAGGAGATCTGGATCCAGTACCGATGTCAAATATCGTACAGAATACGGAATCTGCGTTTCAGCTTTTTATCAGACAGAGTATACACGAAAGAATTGCTGTGAGGATCAATTTCAGTATTCTAAACATTAGTGGCTCTGATGCTTTTTCTACAGATAGTCCCGTCCGACTCAATCGTAACTTGTCTTTTCAGAACAAGCTGGTGGAATTAGGCCTCTTGGCGGAGTACGATATCATCCAGTGGCGGGGATGGAGTCTATACGCTGCTGGCGGCCCAGCTGTGTTTAGACATAGTCCCAAGGCAGTCAATATCGTCGATAATCAGCTGGTAGAGCTGCAGAGTCTCGGGACTGAAGGTCAGGGGTTGACAGCGGCTCACCTGAGATCGCCGTACAAGTTGCTGCAGTTTGCTATCCCGCTTGGAGGAGGCCTGCGCCGATCCATCACGAAGGATCTGTCAGTTCAGGTGGAGATGTTAGGGAGAGTCACCTTCACTGACTATTTAGACGATGTCGCTTCCCGTGCTTATGTAGAGATAGGAGCTCTCACGGAACTGAATGGGGTACTGGCAGCCCAGCTAGCTGATCCATGGATCGGTAGGGACAGTCGTAAGCCAAGTGTGAGTCCTTCGACTACGGGAGTCGTCCGAGGTAATCCTGAAGTGAATGACTATTTCTTATCTGGTACGATATCTGTCATCTACAAGTTAGCAGGAGACAGCAGGTCTGAAATTAAATGTCCGGTTTTTTGATTTCTAAGCTGTAGTCTCTATTTTACCATTGGTCTTCAAAATCCAACGCTTGAGAGCTGCATTTACAGATACTATCATACTTGATACTTTACGACATCATTGGTCATTTGATGCATTCAGATCTGTACAGTTAGCTGTCATCAAGCGCTTTTTAGCTGGCCAGTCCAGCCTCGCCATTATGCCCACAGGTACAGGCAAATCTCTTTGTTATCAGCTACCATCTCTTCTTCTGGATGCACCAATCATTGTGATCTGCCCGCTGGTATCACTCATGCTGGATCAGTGCTACCAAGCGAGAAAGTATGGCGTCAGAGCTCTCTCTATTCATGCTGGTATGCGAGATGAAGAGAAAGCCAAGGTATGTCAGCAATTAAGTGATGGGGATTGTGATCTTTGTTTTGTCTCACCTGAAAGAGTGGAGCAAGAAGCCTTTCTACAGCTGCTCCAAAGAACAGAGATTGCAGGTATCGTCATCGATGAGGCGCATTGTATATCACAGTGGGGTCATGACTTCAGACCAAGCTATCTCAAACTGAATCGACTGATCAAGATCAAGCCACATGTCCCTGTGCTCGCACTCACGGCTACAGCCACAGCACGTAGCGCCGAAGATATCATCCAAAGCTTACAGGTAGATCAGATGGAGCAGGTCAGAGTGAATGAGCAAAGATCAAATCTGCGTCTATGCATCAATAAGATTGAAGATAAGCGAGGATACATCATGGATCATTTAGATCGATCGCAGTCTACCATCGTCTATGTGCGGAGCAGAAAGCATGTGGATGTATTTAGTGACTATCTTCAGAGTCACGGTGTTAGTGCTATCCCTTACCATGCGGGCATGACCAAGCAGGATCGAGAAAAACATCAAGCCCTGTGGTTTTCAGGTCATCGACTTTGTATGGTAGCCACTAACGCCTTTGGCATGGGTGTCAATAAGAATAATGTCCGGCAGGTCTTTCACTATGGCATACCATCTTCGATCGAAGAATACGTGCAAGAAATCGGTAGAGCTGGTCGAGATGGACAGCCCGCAACATGCCACCTGCTATATAATCAAAAGGATATCAGCCTCGACAGATTCAGAGAACGACAGATCATAGACTGGCCTCGCTTCATAGATGCGATATCCAAAAAGTATGTCAACATCAATCGGCAAGAACGACTGCAATCTCTGATGCTTAAATTAAGACTGCATCCCTCTGATATCCATAAAGTCAAAATGTTGAATCAGGTGAAGCTGAGAGGCTTGAGGTCTACATTTGAGCGGATACAGCAGCCTAAAATGGATCACTTCATGCATATGTTGTCATTCATTCAGCTATCTTCTTGTCGGCATGAGTATCTGAGTCAGTACTTCGATCACCAGGTCATATCAGCCTGCCAGAATTGTGATAACTGTCTGACGAATGTTCCTGTGAGACTGCAGCCCTTACATAAGAAAGAAATTTTAGGTCTCTTCCATCGGGATCAATCGATTAGAGTTAAGGATGTCGTATCACGATTTCCATCTTATAAAAAGAAAGATGTGCTCGAGGTCATTTCTGATCTCTATGAAGAAGAGCTGATCAACTTTCAAGATCATGAGATCTATAGAACAGATGCCTCTTGAAGCTCTCTAAAATCACATTCACGGTCAGCAATGATATCGGACATGATCAAAGGATGCAGCGGATCTGCCACTCCTTAGCTCATGCAGGATGGGATGTGACCCTCGTCGGTAGACTAAAGCCAGCTTCCACCCAGCTAAGCAAATCGAGTTTCAACATCCACCGACTAGGTTGTTATTTTCATCGAGGATTTCTTTTCTACGCCGAGTATAATTTTCGCTTGTTGTGGTATCTGTTGAGAGCAGATACTGAAGTGATCAGCGCTGTTGATTTAGATACACTGATGGCCTGCAGTTTGGCCAGCAGGCTAAGAGGGCGTAAGCTGTACTTCGACGCTCATGAGATATTCACAGAAGTGCCAGAACTGAAGGGTCGAGGCTTGGTCAAAGCTATCTGGACCTGGATAGGGAGGCGTTGCATCAATAATCGGATATCTTGCTACACGGTGAATGAGAGTTTGGCCTCCATTCTCAGTAGATCTTACGGTGTACCATTCACTGCTGTGTATAACTATCCAGTACTAAGCGATCACCTGACAGCTATGGAGATCGAAGGCCCTCTGCGACTGTTGTATCAGGGTATGGTCAATCAAGGACGAGGTGTCTTAGAGGCCATCGAAGCGATCAAAGATCAAAAAGACATATCTCTGGACATTATTGGTGATGGTGATATCATACAGGAGGTCAGATCAAGAGTGAGTCAGAATCCTGCCGCGATCAATCTCTTGGGCTATGTCAGTCCCAAACAACTCAAACTGCTGACCAGCGACTACCACATTGGTCTCAATCTTTTGGACGCCAGCAGTGATAATTATTACTACTCCTCAGCCAATAAATTCTATGACTACATTATGGCCGGCCTGCCTGTGATTACCATGGACTTCCCTGAATACCGTAAGATCATCGATGAATATGAGCTTGGCGTGGTCGTAGGTGATCTTAAAGCTTCCACGATATTGGACGCAGTACTGCAGGTGAAAGACAACTACGCGTATCACAGAGCACAATGCCTGCAAGCTCGGCAAAAGCTTCAATGGTCTATAGAAGAAAGAAAACTGATAGCTATTTACTCTTCAGATCCTGTCTCTGAAGATTTCGCCTGATCATCAGTTCGCTTTGCCAAATCGAGTAAGAAGGCATATTCCTTGGCCGTCTCTTTCTGCCGCTGAAATCTGCCAGAGGCACCGCCGTGTCCCGAGTCCATATTACAATAGAGGTACAGCGGATTATCACCAGTCTTGTATTCTCTCAGTTTAGCGACCCACTTAGCGGGCTCCCAGTATTGGACCTGCGAATCGAATAGACCTGTAGTAACCAGCATCGGAGGATAAGACATGCGCTTTACATTATCATAGGGAGAATAGGACAGCATGTAGTCATAGTATTCCTTCTTTTTAGGATTCCCCCATTCGTCAAATTCGAATGTGGTCAAGGGAATGGACTCGTCTAACATGGTCGTGATCACATCCACAAACGGGACTGCTGCGATAACGCCAGCCCATAGCTCAGGCTCCATATTGACAATCGCTCCCATGAGTAGCCCACCCGCACTACCACCGAGTGCATAGAGCTGATTATCAGCACTATAGCCCTGCTGTATTAAAGCTTTTCCGCAATCTATAAAATCAGTAAATGTGTTTTTCTTGTTTAGTAATTTGCCATTGTCGTACCACTGCTTACCTAATTCTTGTCCACCGCGAATGTGTGCTATAGCATACACGAAGCCTCTATCTAAAAGGCTCAGCCGAGAAGACCTGAAGGTTGGATCCATACTGCTGCCGTACGAGCCATAGGCGTAGAGCAGGCAGGGCGCAGTCCCATCTTTTTTGACACTCTTGTGATACACGATGGAGACAGGCACTTCTATGCCATCTCTCGCTTTGATATTGATGCGCTCTGAGACATAGTCATCCGGATTAAATTCTCCGACGACTTCTGACTGCTTAAGTAAGGTCTTCGTCTTGCTTCCCATGTGATAGTCATAGACCGTGCTTGGGGTCTTCATACTTTGATAGCCGATCCGCAGTATGTCGGTATCGAATTCTATGTTAGTCGTCGTGTAGGAGGTATGGGCTGCCTCTTCAAACTGGATGTAGTGCTCCTCGCTGCCGTCCCAGGGTCTCACTCTGATCTCTCTGATTCCTTTGACTCTTTCTGAGAGCACTAAGTAGTCTTTAAAGATATCGATACTTTGGAGGAATACTTCTGGTCTATGAGCGATGACTTCTTCCCAGTTTTCTTTAGCCGTATCAGCCAGTTTCGTCTTCATGAGCTTGAAGTTTGGTGCATCATGGTTAGATCTGATGTACCAGTGGTCTTCATAGTGTGACAGGTAATATTCATGCTCGTTTTCTATGTCACGGGCTTCGAAGGTCTTGAATTCGCCCTCTGGATCATCTGCCTTAAGGTATTGAAACTCAGTCGTCAGCGTATGACCAGACACGATTAAGATATAGTCTTCTGACTTTGACTTATACACTGCGGTGTAGAAAGTATCATCATCTTCAGAATAGATGAGCACATCATCCTTTTGGTCTGTGCCCAACTTATGCCTGTAGATCTTATCAGATCTAAGGGTCACAGGGTCTTTCTTTGTATAGAATAGTGTCTCGTTGTCATTAGCCCACGTGGCACCACCAGTGGTACCTTCGAGTACATCACTCATCATTTCTCCTGTCTCCAGATTTTTAAACCTGACAGTATATATCCTTCGACTCAGCGTATCCTCGCCATAAGCCATCATCTTATTATTGGGGCTGAAGGCTTGCCCGCCCACAGCGAAATACTCATAGGGAGCAGCTAATTCATTGACATCCAAGAGCAGCTCTTCGGCCGCATTTAGTGATCCTTTCTTACGACTGTATACGGGGTATTCTTTTCCTTCTTCAAATTTGGTGAGGTAGTAGTAGCCATTGTACTTATAGGGTACTGAGAGGTCAGTCTGTTTGATTCTGCCTACGATCTCGTTGTAGAGCTTATCTTCAAAGTCATCCAGATGACTCAGGGATTTCTCTCGGTAATCATTTTCAGCATTGAGGTAGTTGAGGACTTTAGACGTGTGAGCATCTGGCACTTCTGCATTTTTCTGATCGTCAGTCAATCTCATCCAGTAGTAATTATCCGTTCTGGTATCACCATGTATTTCCATGGTTTTAGCTTCTTGGGGAGCTACAGGGGTAAGTTTTATGGGCATGTCTTCTACTATATTAGCTTTTTCTGTAATGGTGGTTTCTGCTGAGCTTAGTGTGTCTTTGGATACGGAGCACGAATAAATAAAAAATATGGAGCCTGAGCATAATAACAGCAGAATAAGGTTCGATAGTTTCATTAATGGTGTTTGCTTGTGATTGGTAATGTTAGAGCCTTTATAAGACAACCAGCGCTCAATATATAGCTTTCAAAAATCTTTAAAAGCATGACTCAATTATTACTTCATCACATGGGGACTTATCTTCGCAATAAATTATTGGAAAGACTTGTCTGTAATAGTGACTTTTCATCATTAAATCCATCATCAGTATAGGCATTATTAACTGATCCCAGAACACGCGCATTGAAACTACAGAACACGTATAAGCAGATACTTACCATTTCACTACCCATCATGCTGGGAGGAGCTGCCCAAAACCTAATCGTGCTCACGGACAATGTGTTTCTGTATCATCGCAGCTCATTAGAGTTCGCTTCGATCGGGTTGATCGGAGTCTTCTATCTGGTGATTGCTGCCATGGGTTATGGATTCAGTCGAGGTGGTCAGATCATCATAGCCAGACGCTACGGTGAGTCAGATACGACAGGTGTCGGCAAGAGTACGATGTCTCTTCTCTATTTGGAGCTTTTGTTCGCAGGGTTGATCTTCTTTTTTATCCAATGTTATGCAGATGAATTCTTGAGCTACTTCATCAGTGATCCTGCTGTGCTTACTAAATGTTTAGAATATATATATCCCCGATCCTACGGTCTGTTTTTTAGCTTCACCGGAGTCGCTTTAATAGGGCTATATACGGCTATAGCTAAGACTAAATTTGTGATCTGGGATACCTTACTGTTGGTATCGATCAATTTGGTCTTGAACTACTGCCTCATCTTTGGACGATTCGGAATGCCTGAGATGGGTATTGTCGGTGCAGCATGGGCCAGCACGATAGCTGAGATTGTAGCTTTTATCGTCTTTGTGATCTACTTCTTTTACGAAGGTGCCTTTAAGAGATTTAGAATGTGGCATCTCCTCAGACCAGATGTGAAGGATATCGTCAACATGCTGAAAGTGTCCTTTCCTATCGTGCTACAGGCAGTGATTGGGATTGGCAGTTGGTTTATCTTCTTTTCGATCATTGAGAATTTGGGCCAGCGCTCACTGGAAGTATCTAATCTGATTCGTAATGTATACTTGATCCTATCAGTGCCCTGCTGGGGCTATGCTGCGGGCATCAATACCCTGGTCAGTAACTTTATGGGCTATCAAGGCTATGATGATATCATGTCCATCATCAAGAAGACCACGCTCTTGTCCCTGGTATCCAGCCTATTGATCACCTTACCCGTCATACTGCTGCCAGAGTATAGCTTGTATCCACTATTCGGATCAGAAGATATGAGCATCATGTATGAAGCTGGCAGTCTGTTCTGGATTCTCTTGTTTATCATGGTAGCATTCTCCATAGGTGGAGTGATCATCAGCGGATTAGTCGGTACTGGAGCGACGATGGTAGCCCTATACATACAGGGCGGCATGGCTGTGCTTTACATCATTGCGGCACATTACATTGTGAATGTCAGGCAATTATCACTGGAGTGGGCCTGGGGCATTGAGGTGGGCTATTGGCTGCTGATTATCGGTGTCACGATAGCATATCTTAGATCGGGTCTTTGGCAGAAATACACAGTGTAGATAACTTCAGATAAAGTGTGGATAACTAAAATATGTTGAAAGTCTATATATAGGCTAATTCAATATATTTGCCTCCATGAGGTTAAGGAAACTTTACATCAAGGGTTTCAAGAGTTTTGCAGATGAGACTGTCATTAATTTTGATGAGAGGGTGATAGGCGTCGTCGGTCCTAATGGATCAGGCAAGTCTAATATCATAGATGCCATACGCTGGGTATTGGGAGAGCAGAAGAGTCGAGATTTGAGGCTTAATAAGATGACAGATGTCATCTTCAATGGTACAAAAAACCGAAAAGCCAGTGGCTTAGCTCAGGTATCTCTGACTTTTGATAACACGAAAAATATCCTGCCAACAGAGTATACCTCTGTAACTGTCACACGTCTTCTATATCGAAGTGGAGAAAGTGAATACCGGCTCAATGACGTGTCCTGCCGACTGAAGGACATCCACGCTCTATTCATCGATACGGGGATCGGATCTAACTCCTATGCGATCATTGCATTAGGTATGGTAGACGATATCCTGTCTAACAAGGATAACTCGAGAAGAAAGATGTTTGAGCAGGCTGCAGGCGTCTCCAAGTTTAAGAAGCGCAAGGTGGAGACCATGAACAAGTTGAAGCTCACCGAGGCAGACCTCAATCGGGTGGATGATCTGCTCTATGAGCTGGAGCAAAACCTGAAAAATTTAGAGAAGCAAGCTAAAAGAACCCAAAAGTATAACGAGGTCAAGCAGGCCTATCGAGACTCATCAATCCTTTTCACAAAGCGAAAGGCTATCGCGCTGCGAGAGAAATTAGAGCGACTCAAAGAACGCAAAGAAAAAGAATCAGATAACTATGAGAAGCACAATGCTGCCCTGCTATCCATTGAGGCAGAAGTGCAAGCCCTGAAGGCGAATAACATCGATAAAGAAAAAGACCTCTCACAATTTCAGAAAGAACTGAATGAGCTGATCAACAGTCAGCGTAATGAGGAGTATCAAAAAGATCTGCTGACTGAAAAGATCAGCTACAACAATCGAAGACTGATCGAGATCGAATCAGGGGCCGAAAAGCGCGTATCAGATCTATCTGTATTCCAATCAGGCATCAGTGATCTGAATAGTAATAAAGGACTGGTCGACAATACCTTACTCGAGCTGTCTAATGAACTCAATACAGCAAAACAGGAAAAAGAAGAGCTACAAGCTAACTTTGATAGCATGAAGTCGTCATTTGATGCGATGACAATGCAGAAGATCAAAGCCAGCGAACTCATACAATCTAAAGAAACGCAGAAGGCCATCCTAAATGACCAAATCGAGTCACTCCAAACCGAACTAAGTAATACCAAAAACAGAAGTCAGTCGACGCTCAAAGAACTGGAAGATAAGGCTAAAGAAATTGAGCAAATTCAGGCTGAGCAAGAAAAAGATCGTGGATCACTCACTGCACTGAATGAAAAAGTGGTGGAGCTGAGCCAGCAGCAAGCTTCGATCGCGCATCAAATCAAAGAGCAGAAAGCCAAGGAAGCTAAGCTCAATCGAATCCTGGACTCCAGAGCCAACGAGATCAATCTGTTAGAAG
Organism: uncultured Saprospiraceae bacterium; assembly: GCA_937929945.1. Classification (GTDB taxonomy): domain Bacteria; phylum Bacteroidota; class Bacteroidia; order Chitinophagales; family Saprospiraceae; genus CALFUK01. The sequence continues at coordinate 30,885 of CALFUK010000030.1, read as the reverse complement.
GGATGATCGAAAATTTAGAAGGCTTTCCAGAATCCATCAAATACCTGCAGGACAAATGGAAGAGTAAAGCCAAGCTACTCTCCGACGTATTAGAGCCACACGAATCCATCAGAGGTGTATTAGAGCAGTATCTGGACCCATACCTCAACTATTATGTATGTGATACGCTGGCTGCTGCCGTAGAGGCCATCAAGCTGCTAAATACTGCTCAAAAAGGGAAAGCGAATTTTTTCATCTTAGACCAAATCCAGAATATGGGCTCTCAGCGAAGCGTAGATGCTGACCTCCAGCCCGTGACCGACTACGTGAGAGTAGAGGCTAAGTATAGTTCCTTACTACATCATCTGCTGGAGAATGCCTATATATTCGAAGATGATATCCAGGAGCTAAATGCCTTGGATACAGCTGATATAGATGTCTTATCACACACGGGCACATTCATAAAGAAGCCGAAAAGTATCTCCGGAGGCTCAGTCGGCCTTTTTGAAGGGACTAAGCTGGGCCGGAAAAAGAAACTGGAAGAACTGCGCATCGCTAAGACCGCAGTACAGACTGATTTGGCTGGATCCCAAGAGGCGCTGCAAAAGCTAAACCAGCAAGAGGCGGCAATCGACTTTTCAAGCTTAGAGAAGGAGATTCAAGAAGTGAATGCGAGCATCAATCAAAAGAATCAGGACATCGTAAAGCTGAGTACCGAGCTGGATCTCCAGCGTGGTAGAAATGCAGAATGGCTCGGATCAATCGAGAAAGCGGAGCAGTCCATGGTAGATAAAGCTCAATCGATAAAAGAGATCGAAGCAGAGCTAGTGAAAATTAATGCGGATCTGGCCTCGAATGATGAAGACGATGAAGTCAATGATCAAAGCCTCGACCAACTGGCACAGGCGCTATCCAAAGCCACAGAACGATACAATACGCTGAATATCGAATTTCTTAAAAAGGAAAGTGAGCTCAAGAACATTCAGCTGGAGCTAGACTACAATTCGCAGCAGCGAGTGCAGATCGAAGAAGCCATAGCTACCAATGAAAAACTTAAAATAGAACTCGATAAGGAAAACGCAGAAAGCCAAGATCAGGTCAAAGTCATAAAAGACGCTCTGCTGAAGAGCTACGAGGAGAAAAAACAATTCGAGGCCAAGCTCTCAGGAGCTGAGCAAGCGTACTTCCAAGCCAGAAATGAGATCAATGTCAAGGAAGATGAGCAAAAGCAGATCTCACGTAAGATATCTGAATGTCAACTCAATATCAATAACATCAAGGATAAAGAAATCAACATCGAGTTCAGCACCAACAGCATCTTCGAAAGACTTGATTTAGAATTTGGAATCGCTAGAGACAGTGTGGATCTGTCAGATGTTCCCACTGATGATGAGCGTACGGTCACGGAGATAGAGCTGCAGACGAACAAGCTCAAATCCAGATTTCACTCATTTGGAGAGGTGAATCCGCTGGCTTTAGAAGCTTATGAGGAGATGAAGATCCGCTACGATAACATTAACTCTCAGAAGATGGATATCCTGCAGTCAAAAGACTCACTCATCGAGACCATCAAAGAGATTGAGACCAAGGCCACAGACCAATACATGGATGCCTTCAATCGAGTCAAAGTCAACTTTAAGGAGGTATTCAGAAGCCTCTTCTCAGAGGATGATGACTGCGATCTGATATTATTAGACGGTGAGACATCACCCCTGGACGCCAACATCGAAATCATAGCTAAGCCAAAGGGTAAGAAGCCAAAGTCACTCAGCCAGCTTTCTGGTGGAGAGAAGACACTGACCGCTACGGCATTGCTCTTCGCTCTTTACCTATTGAAGCCCGCACCCTTCTGTATTTTTGATGAAGTAGATGCACCACTGGATGATACCAATGTCCAGAAATTCAATAAAATCATCAAGAAATTCTCCGAGCGATCACAGTTTATCATCGTGACTCACAACAAGATGACGATGGCCGAAGTGGATGTCCTCTACGGTGTCTACATGCAGGAGCAAGGCGTTTCAGGTCTTAGTCCCGTGGATCTGCGTAACTACAAGTACGAGCCGATCATGGACGTGGTAGGCTAAAGGTTGTAATGTTGGAGTCTCTTTAGTGATTATTGTTTAATGAATGGAATGACACTCCTGACAATACGTTGTATTCTCTTTACATGGGAGACCATTACTAAGAAATGAATGATACCTGAAGTAATCTCACTACCAAAAGCTGTGACTACTTTATCAATCGTCTATCCCGATTACTATCAGTGATACAGAAGGTTCGTCTTAACACTAAGCATTCAACACAAAGTATGATTCATTCAACACTAAGCATTAATCATTCAACATTAAAAAAAACCTACTTATCCTCTTCTGTAATCAAGCCCAGCTTTTTAGCTCTTTCTTCCCACTTTTTTCGGGCGAGAATTTGCATGTCGATGACATTATCGAATTCGTCCATGATCTCCAGGCCGAAAAGAGTCTCGACGATATCTTCCATGGTGACAATTCCAGCCATACCTCCGAACTCATCTACGACAAGAGCTATATGAGATCTCTTCTCTATCAGATCCTCGTACAGCTTGATCAGGTTTTCGTTGACAGCGACGATCTGGATGTCTCGTTTGATGGAGCTGAGTGCTTGGGCACCTTTTTGATTGATCACGGCTGATAATAGATCATCTTTGAGGATGAAGCCGGTAATCTGATCTTTGGTATCAGAAAAAACGGGGATTCGTGAGAACCTGAGTTCTTTATTTTCTTTGTAGAAGTCCTGGATGGTGGTGCCTTCTTTTGAGGCTTTCACTACAGTCCTGGGAGTCATAATATCCTTGGCCTCCAGCGATTTGAACTTGAGCAAGTTTTCCAGTATTCTGGACTCACCCAATTCTAAAATACCCGTCTTAGAGGCGACCTGGCCCATGGCCATGAAGTCGGAGCGGCTGAGGACACTTTTGTTCTTCTCCTTTTTAAGCATCTTCGTGATGATCTGAGAGAACCACACCAGAGGGTAGAGGACCCTGATGATGAAGTTCAGACTCTTCACGGTGAATGGGGCTAATCCCTTCCAGTTATTCGCGCCAATGGTCTTAGGGATGATCTCAGAAAGAAATAATATGGCCAAGGTCATCACCACAGAGACGATGGTAGCGGCCAGATTGCCTTCCCAGATTTTGGAAGCTTGGGCACCCACACCGATAGCACCCACAGTGTGAGCGATGGTATTGAGTGTCAGAATAGCGGCCAGTGGCCTGTCAATATTACTCTTAAATGACTCTAAGGTCTTACCGATAGCACTTTTATCCTGTAGTTTGACCTGTACGTAGGAGGGCGTGATACTCAGGAGTACAGCTTCCCAGATGGAGCAAAGAAAGGAAAAGATAATAGAGACAAAGAAGAAAATTATTAGTAGCGTATAATCACCCATGTAGGGAACAAAATTTATTTAGACACAAAGATAAACTATTCTGTGATCTATGATGGGGGAGCGCTAAAAAGAAAAAGCCCCAATTCACTTATGAATTGAGGCTCGCGGTTGATTTTAACAGTAGCAAGGAGCTTTACATATGATCACTCCCTGACACATTTCTATCTATGCAAGCACCGTTCCAAAAAAGAACGATTGAGACTTTTGTCTGATTTATCTCCGTATATCCTGCAAGTATCCTATGCAGTACTGCGATAAAACCTCGATATATCTACCATTTACAGTGTTTGAGATATCATACTGAGGAAGTTTTGCATGATGCGGTACAAGCCATGGTATGCTACTCTACCATTGATAGAAGTCTCTCTGAAGCTGCTATGTGAATGAGGCAGTGCAGAAGCCGATGAATTCAAGAAGCTTATTTACCCGATGGTATGATCTCTTACAAATTTACACTACGATTAAACCATGAGGGGTACAGAGCCTCAGTAATGATAACTCTCTGCCCCTCAAAGTATTTTTTATTAAGACAGTTCTTATGGCTCGTAAGCTATATACCCAAGGCTTGTCCGCCACCAATTTGGACCGTTTCTGCAGTGATGAATGAAGCCTCTTTACTAGCTAAGAAAGACACGACTCCAGAAACATCCTCCGGCTGACCCAATCTGCCCAGCATGATATTATTCGCCCATGAAGCGAATACTTCTGGTTTAGTGGATTTGATCTGCTTATGAAATGGGGTGTCAATGGTTCCAGGTGATACCGCATTAACTCTGATGCCATATTCAGCTAAATCTTTGGCTAATGCCCTTGTGATCGTATTCACGCCAGCTTTGGATGTACCGTACATACCTGCTCCAGGTCCTCCAGCATTCCAAGCGGCATTGGATGTGAAATTGATGATGGATGGATGCTCACCTTTTTTTAGAAAGGGTATAGCTGCTCTGGACGCGAAGAATACAGAGTCTAAGTTAAGAGCCATGACATTTCTATAAAACTCAGTCGTCATTTCTTCAAATCTGGATCGACCGCCTAATCCACCTGCATTGTTGACGAGGGTATCTATTTTTCCATACTTCTCTCCGATCTTAGCAATATTAGATGTGACTGCTGCTTCATCCGTGACATCAAAGCCACAGTACTCAGCTGTGATCCCTGCTGCAATAAGTTCTTTCTCTTTCTCAGCTCCACGGCTATCGTCTCTACCATTAAAAATGACAGTGTATCCATCCGTTCCTAATTTTTTTGCTACTTCAAAACCTATTCCTCCAGTTGCTCCTGTAACAATCGCAACTTTGCCATTTGATGTAATCATATTTTTTAGTATTTATTTTATTTGCTAATAGTTTGTCTTGCTTTATTGCTTAAGCGGTTTTAAGGGTCCAATCTTAGGACACAGCAGCCAGATACTTGCCAGAGCAATAAGGGCGAAGGTAGCTCCGATGATAAAGACTGGAGTGTAGTTTCCACCGGCAGTCAGCCAAGGTACGAGATATATTAATCCTGCAGCAGTCAATTTAGCAGCCATTCCAGCAAAGCCCGCTAGCGTACCTACCGTCTTTCTACCAAAAAATCACTGGGTAGCGTCTGTACATTGCCTATGGCCGTCTGAAATCCAAAAAGAATCACTGCCATGATGAGCACAGCTCTGACGGGTTCTCCTGGATTAGCCATAGCGAGTAAAGAGGGCAGCATGATCAGACAGCCTAAGCTGATGACCATCTTTCGCGTCTTACCCACTGTCCAGCCAGCTTTAATCCTATTTTGTGCCAACAGGCCTCCGAAGAAGGCTCCTGCCATAGGCTCCTGTATATGGGGCCCATTCACGCCTATTGTCTTCGCGTCAATACCATAGACCAAATTGGGAACGATCGGTTTGAGACTATCGTGTAGACTCATCTGATTTATGATTTATAGTTTTGTAATGGTATATGGCCCTGTCCAACTGAGCTGCTGGTCAGCTAAGGATAAGGCGTGATTCATTGATTGATCCAGCGACTGATTGGCTATTCCGATTATCCAAGAGATACCTTCATTTGTCGATAGCTTTATGATGGTATAGACTTCGTCATCTTGGAGGACATCTAATGTCTTAATGTCCGAATAGGGATTCAGTGGTATCTCGGATATCGGATCGTACGTGCCGTGTGATTCTATAACTGAAGCAAAGAGTGCATCAGTAACAGCTGGTTTGCGTCTTATCAAGACAGGATCATGGCGCAGATTGAATGAGGGGTCATTAGCTCCAGCCATCCCGATGATTAGCTCTTCCCCGGATGAGGCACTAAAGGTGGTGGTATAGAATTTTCCCTGGGCAAACCATGTCAATGTGTGGTTTTGATCTTCATCAATGGCCGTAGAAGCCTGCTGCCAGACGTGCTGATATCCATAACTGTCTCCGAGAGGCCTTAGTTCTGACAGTGACTTAGTATATTCAAAATCAGTAGCTAACACATGTCCCTGAAACCAAAGTGGTAGATCTACTTGCGCAGGCACTTCGCCTGACACTCTAAAGAGATCCAATGTTAAGGGATTAGGGAGAGATTCATCAGTCAGCAGGATCATCGTCCTGTGAAGTTCTACACCCTCATATGCATTGGTATCCTTAGCACTCATGATTTGTCGATCAGCATCTTCGTAATTCGCAAAATACAGAAAGGGGTGGTGTAGCTCTCCTTTCTCTATCATACCCACATAGTGTGATGTCGAGTTGAGCACCGCAGTATTATGTGCTATAGATTGCTTGGCAAAGCTTTGATTTTCCTTCAGATAGCGGCCTCCACCTTTTTGATCTATATTGACCCATCTGGCTGCTCCATAGTCTTGCACTACTTCACCGACATCGTCATAAAGAGAATAGGATAGCTTATCGAAGTGACCATGGCCCATGCCCTGGGCAGAATACTTCATGACCAAACAGGTCTGGCCATTTCGCAATATACCGACGCCTCCTTCGCTGCCATCCTCTCCGTCGCCATAGATCATCGGTGTCTGACGATATGGCTCTGCTTCTCCTGCTTCCAATGCCTTAGATACAGCTAAGCCTGTCTCGTCTAAGAGCACCTTAGCCTGACGTCTGGCGATATCGAGTAGTGTCTTATTCGATGGATCTTCATAGTAAAGGATATCGACAGCAGTCACCAGTTCGCGAGCATTCCATGACATGCCTTTCTGAGCGTCATTAATGGGGAAGAACTGTCCATTAGCGTCTGTCTGATTGAGTAAGGCATAGATAGCTTTCGTCATGATGCCATCTCTGTAATTCATTATGTCTAACTCAGGCATACGACGAGACAAGGCCTGACTAAATTTTAAAAAGGGAAAGATCGCATAGCGCAGATAATAAGGCCCTTCAGTGAAATATCCATCCGGAGCAAATGATCCATCCAGTTGGGCTAAGAAGCCTGCTTTGGCCATGCCTTGCTGATAGATGTATCCTCCGTCATTATCTTTGGTGAGCGTATTATTTTCATTTATGGGTAGTCCATAAAGTGCTCTGTCGATCAGGTCCTTGTCATTCATGACCAGTCCGATCATTCCGACGGCAGCATTAGCCCAGGTGCTGTGATTGTGGATTCGATTGAAGAATTTAGGGTTTTCGATCGATAGGAAATCAGCCATTGGTCGGAACAGTTGTGTCTCTAAGTGATTCCTTTCACTTGATGAAAGTGTGTCAAGGATGGCACCATATGCTTGACTGACGTAGACCAGCCAGTTAGCATCGTTCAGACACTGCCAAAATATTTTACCGGTGGCATATGACTTCTGAGTCGGATGCAGCGGCAGGGTAGGGTACATATCAGCGTAAGCCATCAGGCTTTCCTTGATGTAGCTGGCATACTTATTCTCTTTGGTAATGCGATACAGATTCCCTGCTTTTTCGAGGATAAAGAAGTTGCGCTTATGGCGTTCGTGGGTATAGCCTCCAGCCATATCTTTAGGTAGGGGGACTTCTATTCCTTGACTGATTTCCTCATCGACTTCTGCGATGACTTCAGCGAGCACTTTATCAAATAGTGAGAGCTGTTCTGCTTCTGACATGATTTCTTTTGTAAGCTCTTGTACTTTAGGCGCTGTCAGCTCCTTGCCCGCAGCTTCCATAGGATGATGGCGCTGACATGAGGAGAGCATCATGACTATGATGCAGATACTGTATATAAATGTGTGACACTTTATCATGGACTAATTCTCAAATGTAATATTCGTTTTTTGATAAGCTTCACTATTACTGATCAACACCGCGTTTTTAAATTCTATGTCTTTTAGTTTAATGACAGGATCACCGACTATCAGGTGGAGATTCATTTTTTCAGAATCTCTAATTTGCAAGTTGCTTAGTTCTGCATGTTGGACACCGGACAGATCAATAGCTGATTGATTTTTATTTCGTTTGCCCTTACCGACATTTTCAAACTTAGAATCGCTCAGCCAAATCATGGGGCCGAAGGTACTCTCGTCTCTCCCACCTCTGTACAGATGAATGGCGCTGCCCCCGATATCTTTGAATTGACAATTCTTGACGACCACATTCTCTACGTTATAAATTCCGGTAGCCTCGATTTCTTTATCCAGATTGAGTATATGACCAGATACATTATTGAATTCTGTGTTTTCCAAATGGATGGAATCAGCAAATGTATTCTTATAGACTTTCAAAAAATTAAAACTATGATTCACATCTAAGTCGGTGACTTTACAGTTTTTCACCATCAATTTATAATTATCGATCATAGCGTATCGACTGGTACTGATGACGGAGTTGCCAGAGTCATCATCCGACTTTTTTCCAGAAATGTGCAGGCCGTCCATGCTCAGTGAGCCTCCATTCTCTAATGCAATGAATGGTGACCGCTCGAATGTAATGACAGGAAATGAAGAGCCAGTAGCTCCTCGAATCGTCAGCGTCTTCTGCAGCGAAAGTGACCTGGTCTGATGGTACACTCCTGGCTCCAATGAAAGTATATCTCCCGATGCTGCCATATCGATAGCTTTCTGAATGGTATTCTCTCCTGGCAGCACGGTGATGACTTTTCCCTTGTTAAATTCGATTTGGTAGTTCTTTCTGGGATACCAACTGACGCCAGTATTATCGGCCGTGGGCATAGGTTTATTTGATTGCGGACCCACATCTGGATGGCCGACAGCTTGAGCCAGCCCAGACTTTCTTGTTACTTTGATGTCTTGCTGTTGGAAACCTCCGATGGGCTTGCCCTGATAGTCAGGTGTTTTGATATTCTGGCTGAGTGCATTATTAGAGAAGCTAATACCCGACACATCATCATAAATGGTAAATACTTCATCCTTCCGATCATTAGAGATGACATTATTCATGAAGGTCGTATTGATCGGTGTGGAGCTGCGTTCTTCATCGCTGCCCGCACACAGCTGCACGTAGTCACAGTCCACGACCAGATTATGACTGATGTCAGAATCCTTCACTTGGAAATATCGATTCAGTGGAGAATTGGGCACGCCATTCATGACCACTAGCGCTCCTCTGAAGCGATAGCCTGTCAGCCCTTCGAGGTAGTTATGTCTTACCGTTTGGGTTTCATTAATGATTCGTATGCCTCCAGTATTAGATTTTTTATTTCCGATGAAGTAATTATTCTGCACCAGCGTCTCATTACCGTGTCTCATGGTCAGGGTCCCTTGGCACTCATAGAAAGTATTATTTTCAAATGTATTCTGACAAGACTTGCTGGAGATGATTTCGAGTTCGCCATTGCATCGCTCGAAGTAATTGTCTTCGACGATCGTGTTAGAGTTAGACAGGGAGTAGTGGCTTGTACCGATTCTTAGAGTCTCTCCACCATTTGATCCTAAGACTGGATTATAGCCGAAGTAGTTATGATCGATCCGATGAAAATTTTCTCTGTCTCCTACGTTCTTAAGTCTGACGGCTAAGGTCACACCTCTGTTTCTTTTACCCACTAAGTAGTTATGGTCGAATCGATTATGCTTACCATAAATCTCTACCCAGTAGTCAGCATCAAATCGTTCAGAAGGATTATAGTTGTCGATGACACACTCTGTCACTCGGCAGTGATTACAGGGTGTGGATTTATCATTTTGGAAGGTGATGACCGAACTGGTGGCGGTATATCCATTTCTGAACACTAAGCCCTCTACATGAAGATAGCTTCCACCGATGTTAATGTTTGATTGTCCTTCGAAGAAGACTTGGCCGTTTTCCTCAGCTATGATGTAGATGGTATCTGATGCTGTTCCGTTGGCATTTATTTTTAGTTCTGTGTCTACCCAAGTGCCATTGGCTAATAGGATCGTGTCCCCTGGGCTCACTCTGTCTAGGGCCGCTGAAAGCTCTTCTGCAGAAGCAACCAGATTCGCAGGTTTCTGGATCTGCTGAAGCTTCGATTCGCCTTCACCTGCACTCATTCTCGGAGACGTACTACACGCGATGCTAGAGAGTGTCAATAAGCAAAACAAGAGAAGCTCTTTACGATTCAAGGATAAGGGTTTTGAAGAAAAAAAATAGGTGCCCTTTACAAGACACCTATAGCACATGAAAAAACAATCTGCGATTAATGCATCACTTCTAATTCGTAATATCTGACTTCCGAATATGTCCCTGCCGCAGAAGTCTGCAAGTAATTACCAGCTTTAAAATAATTTTCAAAGACGCCCCATTTCTCTGTATGTATATCATCGAAGCGCAACTCCTCTTCACCATCATTAAGCGTGATTCTTAAGACTGTCCCACTGGCATTAATTTCTAAGTCAAATGCTTCATATCCAACTTCTGCTTGGAAGAAATGTGATTCGTCTTTCCAAGCTGCCTTACTAAGTATTTCTTCATCAGAAACTGTGATGTCTCTTAATACTTTCCGGCGGACGTCTATCTTTCCGTCATCCCAATAGATCTTCAATACTGGAGGTGCATTGTTGTCATCTTGACCTATGAGATCTCGCTGCTGATTTGTCAGTCGTCCATGGATCTGCATGACGATGATCCGATCCAGCTTACCCGCTTCACCGCTGACTCTTGCTACCTTCAAGCGTCCTTTCATCGTGCCGCCTTGTGCAAAGGTCCAGTTTACAGTATTAGATCCAGGCTCCATTTGCTCTCTGAGCTCAGTCCTAGAGTAAGAAGAATTACGCGTGCTACTGCCAGGCTCTGTGTAGAAGACTAAAGAAGTATCCGATTCGCTATTGTACATATACTTCATGAGTAGCGGATTCGATGCGTAGTCCAATATTTCTGGAGGTTCTACTTCAGTTGGGTTGCCGATGGGCAGTGTCACTTTCCAATGATTCAGATCAATGTCGATTAAACTCTCAGGAGCTAGTGGAGCTTCATCTACAATAGACTCATTCTCTTCGACCGTCGTCACAGGTGCATCTGCTGGACTGCATGAGTGACTCAGTACTGTGATGAGTCCTAGAGAGCTGACGAATCGAATGAAAGACATAGATCTATTCTGTTTCTAAGATTAAAAAAAATAAGAGCTGAATTAGTACCTCCAAAATATATGGATTTTCTTCCTGTATCTTTTAGAGTATATTCTATTTCAGCTCTTATGTTTGATGGTTTTATTGTTGAGCTACGGTTGGCTAATGCCAGCGCAGTAACAATTTAGATAAGTCTATGAAGAAGGCTTATTCCTGAGCTTCTTCATAGACAGCTCATTACTCTTTAGGGTATAACTTTACATTATCTGCATAAGCATCCTCGCTGGTGACTCCGTACATCCAGATAGAGATCAGTCCTGAGTCATTGGTATCAAATTCTGTCTTTAGCAAAGTGAAATTCCCCTTACCAAGTGCTTGGTTTCCGATGGTCTCACTGATCACAGGAGCTGTTAAAGCATCAACTCCGTCGCTGTAGTGTCCGTCTAATATTTGTAGACCTATTCTGTCCCCACCAGGTGCATCTTCTTTATCATTTTTAATGGCATGTTCCCACTCGACGATGTAGGTCGTATTAGCTGATACAGTAAAGGCTTGGTAAGCAAACCTAGATTTATTACTTAATAAGGGACCAGCTGATGTTGATGATGTCCACTTAGCACCACCCGTTTTAGCACCCGTATCATTGCCATCATAATCGATCGGAGATCCATCACTCGAAGAGTTAAATGGACTTGTGGTACCTCCGCTGAAGCTGGAAATTTTCCAGCCATCTTGGCCTTCTGAAAAGTCTCCATTAACCACATTGGGGACAATGGCATCAGGCTCATCAGGCATGATGATGTCGATGTCCTTAGACACGACATCTGAGACACCATTACCATCACTGGAGGTCAGAGTGACGGTGTAGGTCCCTTCGCCTTCGTAGGTATACATAGGATTAGCTTCGGTAGAACTGTCTCCTGTACCAAAATCCCAAGCATAGGTGGTCGCACTGACTGACTCATTAGAGAAGGAGACAATACGAAAATCTTCAGGATCAGTTTGGCTGGCACTAAAAGCAGCTCTAGGCGGCGTCGCATCAGCTATCGATCCTGCTTCAGGTAATTCAAATTCATAATCGCATGAGACAAAGGCAAGGGCCATAATGACCATCATGGATAAGATCCCTGCTGTTGTTTTTATTATTGATATCATGATTGTTATTTTTTAATGTTTATTAGAAATTAATACCCTGGATTTTGGGTGAGTACTCCATTGCTGAGTCCGATTTCGCCATCTGGGATGGGTAGTAAAAGATCAGTAGCAGTAAATGCGAAACCATTGTTAGCTGAAAATTCTGACAGCACATTCTGAGCAACGCCAAATCTGATGAGGTCAAAGAGGCGGTGATTTTCAAATGCCAGCTCCACACGTCTTTCATTCAATAGGTCTTCTTTGGTAATCAGCTGAACAGTCTCCGTCAGTCCCGCTCTGTCTCTCACAGCTTGGAATGAGGCAAGTGCGGCTGGATCATTGGTCATGCCAGACTCACCCATGATCGCTTCGACATGCATAAGTAGTACATCCGCATATCGGAGGACGATCCAATCATTTCCTGCTAAGGTAGGGTCGCCAGAGGTAGGAGCTATGCCCAGAGCTTCGTCTCCATTAGGCAGGTACTTGACCACTTGATGATGTATCGGCTGTAAGGCATCCACTCGGTATGAGTAGGCTGCACGGTTACCTCCCAGCTCATCCAGCGCTGCCACAGCTTCGTCAGTCGGATAGTTGACACCCGTAGTTCTGCCTACGGCATTTAGAAATTCAGCAGAAAAATTCTGTGAGTCATTATTATCATCAGATATATAGCCAATCGCAAAAATCACTTCATCATTACCTTCATTATAGAAGACGTCTTGAAAATTAGTTTGTAGAGAATAGCCGCTGCCGACAACACTTTCACACAGTGATCTCGCCTCGCTGTAGTTACCACGGGTCAGCTGTACTTTAGCAAGGAGACCCTGAGCTGCAGCCTTAGAGGCTCTGGTGGTATTTCGCTTTTCTAGATTAGCTGCCGCAGTCTGCAGATCACTAATGATCAGGTTATAGACTTGATCGGTGCTGACTCTGGTAAACTGCTTTTCGGTATCGAGAGGGCTGACCACTTGATCGATTAGGGGTACGTCACCATAAAGTCTGACTAACTGAAAATAGGCGTATGCTCGTACAAATTTTGCCTCACCCTCAAACTGGGCTGCGACGGCTGAAGATGCTACGTCCAAATTCTCCAAGACGGTATTGGCTCTGAAGATTATGCCATACATACTTCTGTAGTAATCGGCTATGATTCCATTATTCGATTCGATGGTGTAATTTTCAAACTGAGCAGCTTCACCTTCACTGCTTTTGGTGCGTGTATTATCACTTCTCATTTCTGTCAGGTAGAACTCCAGTTGAACTCCACGATTGGAGTTATTACCTGTCGTATTCTCACCTTGTAGACCGTCATACATATTGATGACGCCGGTCTCGAGCTGTGCTTCTGTCTCAAAGTATCCTGCTGCACTGACGGCTGATACAGGATCAGGACTCAGGAAGTCTTCACCACATGAGCTCAGGCAGATGGCTATGACAAGGAGCACTAATTTATTTATTTCTTTCATCTGTTTATTTTTTTTTGAAAATGAATGCCTCACAGCACGTAACTAAGTTTAATCATCCACTTGGGTGTCTTAATTAACGGCGCGTTAGACAGTTCATTAGTTTTAATTTCTGATAAAGCTCTACGACTTTTGGATGAATATTTTCTATGATCCATTTGTCTGATGACTGTGATTCTTTGATGCTTTATCGTTTTTACAATTTTGGTTTTGGCTTAAGCGATGTTAAAACTCAAGGTTTAGACCAAAGGATACAGTCTTCTGTATGGGTGATCCAGCTCTCTGATATCCCCATGTAGTCGGACTGGTGTTATTAATCGATTCAGGATTAAATCCAGTGTAGTCCGCTGCCGTTTTGTACAGTAAGTTTTGGCCAGAGAGATACACTCTTGCTCTGGACAGGACATTTGAATCAGGTAGAAGGTCACCGAGGTTGACACCGAGTGTAATATTTCGAATAGCAACATAGGACGCATCCTGGATGATATCATTAGTGAATATCTTCTGCTTAATGAATCCTTGATCTGGTGTCGTAGCTGTAAGAAAGTCTTGGCCACTGTTGAACTGATTGAATAGATATTGGTCACCCATATTTCTTATCTCAGCACCATGTGATCCCTGTAGCATGATACTCAGATCGATCATTTTATATCCGAATGCATTAGTCAATGACCATACTAAGTCTGGATAGGGATTGCCTAAGATCGTTTTGTCGTCATCATCTATCAGACCATCGTTATTGAGATCTTTGACGTATACATCTTGTGCTTCTCCACCGATCGGGTGAAAGGGCTCTTTCAGAAATTCAGTCGGAATATCTCTGTCGACCACCCATCCATAATAGGAGGAAATCGGATGTCCCTCTGCATTAATCCACTGAGCAGCACGCTTGCTGTCTACATTCTGTAACTGACCATCCGAGTCTGCAAAATCCAGCAGTGTATTCTCATTTCTGGAAGCAATGAATGTCGTATTCCATCTTAGATCTCCGTTTCTAATATTCTCAGTCCTTAGTTCGATCTCGTAGCCTTTGTTTTCTACCTTACCTAAGTTGACCAGAGCCTCTGTAAATCCTGTCGTAGAGGATATAGGATTGTAGAGCAGCAGTTGATCACTGGTTCTGTTATAGTAGTCTACTGAGCCGGACAGGAATCCACCAAAAAGAACGAAGTCAATTCCTGGATTGATCTCTCTGGATCGTTCCCACTTCAATTCTGGATTAGCAATATTAAGTGCATTAAATCCTGAAGCGATGCTGCCATCCACGACCGCTGTGGTCGTACCTAAGAGCGCGATGTAAGGGTAGTTATCGATCAGGTCGTCTCCCGTGTCTAATCGGTTATTACCTGTCAGTCCATAGCTAAATCTGAATTTCAAGAAATCCACCAGACCGGTGTTTTGTAAGAAGCCTTCTTCACTGGCTACCCACCCAAGAGAGATAGCTGGGAAATTACCATACTTATTGTTGATCCCAAAGACGGAGCTTCCATCTCGTCTGACACTGACTGACAGTAGATACTTATAGTCATAAGCATAGTTAATCCTTCCAAAGTATGATTGGAATCGATCTTGATATTCGGTAGATCCAGCATTAGCTATGGTGGTCGCACCAGAAATGGTCTGGATCAAATCTGAGTCGTAGCCTGTACCTGTGATGTTACTTTCTTTCGTGTCCCACTTTTCAGCTGACATACCTAAGACGGCATTCAGTTCGTGAGCTCCGATTTCCTTATCATAGGTGAAGTAGTTTTCATTGACCAGGTGTATTCTATTTCTGTTGAATAAGTTCAAGGAGATATTTGAGGCTCCATTTCTATGAGCTAAGAGGCCTTGGTATCTGTCTTGCTCTGTGTTTTGAAAATCACCTGCGAGAGATGTTCTGAATTTCAGACCTTCTGCCAGTTCAAACTGTAAGTAGGTATTTCCAAAGACTTTGAACTTATAATCATTTCTATTTCTTTCAATCACTTTTGCAGCTGGATTGGTATTGGACGTGTTACTGATGTCCTGTGCATTAAATCCGTCTCCGCTGTAATTGTCAAAATGCCTTTGAGTAGCATAGTCCCCGACCTTCACATCAGGGTAGATATTTCTATCCACGTATTGAATCGTATTATCATCATGATATACAGGAAGCCATGGCGTCTGTCTAAGGATGTCATGTGTCGAACCATCGAATCTTCTCCTGTCCGTATAGGATGGAGCGATCGTCGCACCGAATGATATTCTGTCATTCAGCTCTGATTTGATTTTAAAATTGAGGTTATACTTTTTGAAATCATCAGTCAGCAAGACACCTTCATCATGGGTGTATCCAAAGGTGGTACTGAATTTAGTCCGGTCACTGCCACCTCGGGCACTGAATGAATGACTCTGAATGGCACCGCCGTCAAAGATCACATCCTGCCAGTCTCTATCGATGCCAATGAGCTGCTTATATCTCGTTCTTTCTGATAGCTCACCATTAGCGGCTATCTCTGCTGCTGCTGCCTCTGCGATACTGAAGTAGTATGAATCACTTTTACGGGCCTCCTTGTTACCATAGTAGCCGTTATATGAGAATTTCGTTTTGCCCGATTTGCCGTCTTTGGTCGTGATCAGGATGACACCATTACCACCTCTTGAACCGTAGATGGCTGATGAGGCTGCGTCTTTGAGTATTTCAAATGACTCCACATCATTCATGTCTAGCGAACCCAGAAAGTCATTGTCCACGATGAGTCCATCCACTACGATGAGTGGGTCAGAACTGGCTACCATGGATCCTGTCCCTCTGATCCGAATCGTCGGCGCTGATCCAGCTTCGCCTTCGGTCGCGGCTATATTGACTCCTGAGACTTGGCCGACTAAGGCTTCATCCACTCTGGATACGGGTAGTTTATCGAGGGTCTCGTTACTGACTTTTGAGATGGCTCCTGTCAGGTGTGACTTCCTTGATGATCCATAGCCGATGACGACTACCTCGTCTAGTTGGGCAGAGTTTGGCTTCATAATGATGGTCAGTGAGGATTGGGAGCCTACGTTGATGACCTGCTCGTCATAGCCTAAGTAGCTGACGACGATCACATCTTCACCAGATGCTGGTATCTCAAAATTTCCTTCTAAGTCAGTGATGGTTCCTACATTGGTTCCTTCGATCATGACATTAGCACCGATGAGGGCCTGACCATTTTCATCGGTCAGTTTTCCAGTCACGATTTGTGCCTGCGCATATGTGATGCTGCATTGTATAAAGCATAGCATCAAGATGGCTTGGTGTAGCCTGAATTTGATTCGTTTATCCATTGCTTATAGTTTTTTTCATGTGAAATAATTTCATTTGGTTTGTAGATAATGAATATGATGTATTAGTAATTGGCTTTGAATTCTATAATGTCTCTAAGATGTGCATCCATGGCCTTGATCGCTCCATCTGGATTTTTGTCTGATATCATCTCTAAGATGGTTCTGTGTTCTTCGATCGTCCGCTTATTATTAATATCGTTACAGACCTTCAGATTTGTGAAGCTCTTGAGAATGTCAGGCGTGATGATCATCATAAGCGACTTCAGCACTGAGTTATTACTGGCTTCAGATATTTTGATGTGAAAGAGGAGGTCTTCCTCCATGGCTGGCTGACCTGCGGAAAGTTTCTTCTCGTAGTGGTCTAGTGCTTTACTCATTTGGACGAGATTATCACTGTCACGATTGATCGCAGCGAGTCTTGCAGCCTCGCGCTCCAGTAGGACTCTGGTGTCTATTAGTGAGGTAAAGTCTGTCTTTTCTATTCTGAGTATATCAGTGATGAGTCCTTCGATGGCTACGATGCCGATGCCATTGACGATGGTGCCGCTTTGAGGGAGTACTTTGAGTATGCCATAGATCTGAAGCTTATTGATCGCTTCTCTGACTTGATTGCGACTGACGCCTAGATGTTCGGCGAGCTTTCGTTCGGGGGGCAGCTTCTCTCCAGGTTTGATCTTTCCAGAGCTGATTAGATCTCTGATTTGTGAAATTATTAGGTCCACTGGATTGTCTAGCTCGATTCGATTCAGGTTTTCTAACATCTAAAGGCTTTTCATTGTGTACTATTTCAAATAAATTTGGTTTACCAATAATTGGGTGACCAAATCTGATTCTCTAAAGTATTTAAATAAATAGAACTTTTGGTAAGATTGCTGAAAGTTTCTTTTAAATAATGGATTGACCCTACATAGAAACTTAAGTCTTTATGCTTATCCCATTATAAGAATACAAAAGAGAGTTTATGTCTGCGAAGAGATGAAAATATCAGCATAGAGCGCAGAGATTAGATAGTCGGATAAGACTGGATTTAACTTGTTATCGGGTAGGGATTTGAAATAAAAGCTTGACACAAATATAGAAGCATTGCAGCCGATATCGTTATGATACAAGCATAATGACATAACTGCTATAAAGCTATTGAGTACACTATATTCAGTGCAATCGAAGTATGATGATCATTAGTCCCCACGTGTAGAATAGAGAACTAAGAAAACGGACTTATCAGAATTTGAAACCAATATTGGCGATCACTCGAGATGGCCGCTTATCCAAAGCGAATGATTCATCGCCAATAGAAATTTCATTTCCATATCTGGATAGATTGCCTTCGTATTTAGCTTCGAATCGCAGCTTCCAGATATCGACACCCACTCCTGCTTGGAATCCCAGTGTGGAAGAATCAAAGCGATCAGAATAAGCTGGAATATTGATGATGTCAGATGCCTTATCTAAATGCAAATGAGCTACTGGACCGGTGAATATCCTGATCAACCCCAGCTTCAGACCGACCATCACGGGTATATCTAAATTAGTGAAGTTGTCTTCGACAGAATCTATGTTAAGGCCCTCTACATCTTCAATGCTGTAATTCACCTGGGTAGAGTGCAGCATCACCCCTGGCTCGATGAAAAGCCCTACTATGTGCAGTCTGGTATAGAGGCCAAACTGATATCCATAATTCGATTCTGCAAAATTGAGCCTCACGGATTCATCAGAAAGAGGAGATAAGTTAGAATTCTTATGAAGATCGATCGAGTGGATTCCGCCTCTAAAGCCAAATTCTAATTGTCCATATTGAGTTGTTAAGAAGCTGATTAGCAGGAGGTTGACTAATAATATTTTTCTCATAACATGATAACTTTTAATCAAAGAGCTTATTTCAATGACGGGTGTGAATTATATGAAGTTGTACCCGCTGCACTGTATTAAGAAAGTTTTAAGTATTATTACTTTTTAGTATATCATCAAATAAGGTGCCGATTCATGGTAGAGTTAGATGTAGAGTTCATTGGCAGTTATACTTCAGAGGCGGGATGTCCCGCTGCTAATCTTCCCGAATACGCCTTCATAGGTCGATCTAATGTGGGTAAATCCTCTCTGATTAACATGCTGACCAATAAGAAAAACCTGGCAAGAGTCTCGAATACGCCTGGTAAGACCCAGCTGCTCAACTATTTCGAGGTGAATAAGCAGTGGTATCTTGTCGACCTTCCTGGCTATGGCTATGCGAAGGTGTCTAAGAAAAAGCGAGAGCTGTTCGAGCGTATGATTCAGCGCTTTCTGACCGTTAGAGCTTCCCTGCAGTGTACCTTTGTTTTGGTGGATGTCAGACATGAGTTGCAGCAGATTGATTTAGAGTTTATCAATTGGCTGGGTGAGGTACGGATCGCATTTGCTATGGTCTTCACAAAAGCGGATAAGCTCAAAGACCATCAAGTGGAAGGTCACGTCGATGCCATCAATCAGAAGCTGCTGGCCTACTGGGACGAACTCCCGACACAATTCATCACCTCTGCTAAGTCTAAAGCGGGCAAGGATGAAATCTTGCAATTCATTGACAGCATCAACGAAAAAATATCATAAGCTTGCATTAGAATACGATGAGCCTCGCCGTCGTTACATTCGAGCATCAGTATGAGTACAAAGAATCACCCCCATATCATTGAAAATGTTGAAGATTGGCCCATCAGCCAATTTTACAAGAATCGTCAACGTGTCGTAGGTCTCATGAACGAGTACACCTACAACAAATTCGCCTCCCTGTCGCCCGAAGAAATCGAAAGTGCCCTGGCCAGCACGGTGTATCAAGAGAAGATCAGAGTGAAGACCAATCCATGGAAAGTAGATCCAACAAATGAATACCAGTACTGGAAAAAATTAGAATCTCGGATCAAGAAAAACTCAAACAAGGAAGATAAGCACGAAAGAAACCTGATTATTCTAAAGAAGATCATCAATCGATATTCAGAAGAAATAGCGGGCAACTTCATGCCGAAGACCTTTTTATTCGCCAGAAAAATACTCACTTCATTCTTTAAGCGCATCTACAATAAAGGGAGAGAAAAGGGGAGCTGGAGGCCTTGGGGGACTAGACGGATGCTGACCGACAAGATCAAATGCTACGGTGAAATAGAGAAGCTTCGCTCGCTCTATCAGAAGGGCACAGTCGTCATCGTCCCGAATCACTACAGTAATCTAGACTCGATCTTGATGGGCTATGTGATCGATAGCAAGATTGGCATACCAGCATTCTCTTACGGCGCCGGGCTGAATCTGTATGATGTAGAATTAGTTGCCTACTTCATCAATCGGCTGGGGGCCTACAAGTTAGATCGGAGAAAGAAGAATCCCGTCTACCTATCATCACTCAAGACATTTTCGGCGGTGAGCCTGCTGGAAGGGGTCAATAGCATATTCTATCCTGGGGGCACCAGGTCCAGGAGTGGTGAGTTTGAAAAGAAAATAAAGTACGGCCTCTTCGGCACCATGGTCGAAGCTCAGCGAAACCTCTGCCAGCGAGGGAGCGATAAAAAGATATTTGTCGTGCCGATGACGGTAGGGTACCACTTCACTCTGGAAGCTAAGTCTCTCATCCAGCAGCATCTCGCTAAGGAAGGGAAGGAGAAATTCATCAAGGACTCACGTGATAAGGATGGGGGAGGATCACTCCTTAATTTTGTCAAGAAGATGTGGTCAAAGGATTCTGAAGTACTCTTTAATTTTGGCGCGCCCATGGATGTCTTTGGCAATGAAGTAGATGGAGAGGGCAGGAGCTATGATAAGCGACAGCGAGAGCTACATGTGGCTGACTACTTCAAGCTGCAGGGAGAACTGACTAAGGACGAGCAGCGAGAGTATAAGTATACCAGTATCTTAGGGTCGAAGATATTGAAAGCCTTCAAGACAGAGCACATTATCCTCGGCAGTCATGTCTTAGCCTTTGTCGCATTTGAAATATTCAAACTCGAGAATAAGAACCTCGATATCTACAGCCTGCTCAGGCTGCCCAGCACAGATCTGGAGATAGCCTATGAGCCTTTTGTACACACTGTAGGTGAAATGATGGAGCTCATCAAAGAGAAAGAAAGAGCAGGGCTCTTAATCTGCGAAGAATCTTTTACTTTAGAGGTCGAGGCTTTTATCACGCGCTCATTACACTATCTGGGTGGCTATCATAAGAAAAGACCGCTGAAGATCTCTAAAGGCGTCGTGCAGACGGAAGACAGTAAGCTGCTCTACTATTATCATAATAGAATCGTAGGTTACGATTTGACATCGACCGTAAAATCATCGCTTGCAGAGCCAGTGGCTACCGCCTGACGACACAGTAAAATTAGAAACAGTGAATTTTATCATATACGATTTAGAAGCGACCTGCTGGAGAGGCAGACCACCGCACGGGGCGAATGAGATCATCGAGATTGGAGCCTATAAACTCAATGAGTACGGCGAGACCCTGGGCAAATTCAGCCGGTTTGTCAAGCCAACGGTCAATCCAAAGCTCTCTTATTTCTGCACCAAACTCACGACAATCACGCAAGATCAAGTCGATGCAGCATCCACCTTCCCCAGAGTGATCGAGGATTTTAAAGACTGGATCGGAGTGTATGATGACTATCTGCTTAGCGCATGGGGCGACTTTGACATCCAGATGATCCGCAATGACTGCACCCTGCACAACTTGGAACAGGACTGGCTGGAGCACTACACGAATCTCAAAGGGCAGTATCACCGCATCAAAAATATGGATAAATACACCGGCCTGAAGCGTACGCTGGAACGCGAAGGATTTGAGTTCGAGGGAGTCCAACACAGGGCCATCTCAGACGCTAATAATCTGTGTAAAATATTCGTTAAATACATCGATGAATGGAGGTATTAGTCCTCTGAAACCTTAATTTTATCGAAAATAGCTGAGCAGCTAAACTTAATCTATCTTTTTGCGCTTAGTTGACCTGTAAGAAATACTTGATTATCACCACTAAAAAAAATACAAATGAAAATATTCACAACAGTCCTCTGCTTCTTCTTTCTGTCCATCGGAATCATGACAGCACAAGACGGTATGAAGGAAGGCTACATCAAAATGGAGATCACAGATGTCATCACTGATAACCAGGAAATGGCTGCCATGCTGGAAATGATGAAAGGCACAGAGACAGAAGTCTACTTCCAAGACGGTAAGTCACTGACCAATATGAACCTTATGGGCGGCATGGTACAGATGAAGAATATGCTGGACAAAGATGGTAACATGAATATGTACATGGATGTTATGGGTAATAAAATGCACGCAGAATCAGCTAAGACGGAGATAGATAAGATGAAAGCCGAAAATCCAAATCCAATGGATGACTTAGAAATCACCTATGATGAGAATGACCGAAAGAAGATAGCTGGCTATGATTGCTATAAGATGGTAGCTAAAGGTAAAGGTGATGCTGCTAGCTTTGGCATCGAAGCATACGTCACAGAAGAAATAAAAATCAGTGCATCAGTCATGCAGGGCATTGACTTAGGCATCTTTAAGGGCTTCCCATTAGAGTACATCATAGACGCTGGCCAGATGAAGCTGGTTTCTACTACCATGGAGATCAAGGATGAAGTGGATTCAAAGGTCTTTGACATCGATGCATCAGGCTATACCAAGATGAGCATGGAAGAAATCATGGGCTCCATGGGTCAGATGGGCGGCTTCGGATTCTAAGAAAGAAATCACATATAATTAAAGAAAGCCACAGATGTTAATTCGTCTGTGGCTTTTTTTATTGGGCTTTGTAGTATGTCCTTTTTATGAGGACAGTAAGTCTTCTGATTTGAAGAAGCCATAGCATCATTCATGGTGTGTGTGCGCAGTATAGGGGAGAGGGAGGCGTCTTCGCGAGGGCAATGAGTCGTGAACGAATGCGTGTATGTGTTCTGCTCAGTATGGTCAAAGAGGAGGTGAACAGTGATGACTGCTCACTCCCCTGACCATGTTAATGATGCCCGGGCATCACGACCATTATACTTTACAATCTTTCGTAGGTCTGGGTGCTGGTGCATCCATTGAGACCTCTAATGACTGTGGCTCTGTCGCCATTGATTCGTGTAGTGATGTCTGTATTACACTCTCCATCACTATCACAAATCTCTAGTACACCTCCGACACGCTGCCAGGTCCCTCTGTCCATGGCGCTGATCAGGGTGCGTCCGCTTTCGGTTATGCCACCAGTGACACTGTAAGTTCCATCTTCATTGAATGTTTGTCTGACGGTAGAACATAATGATTCGCCTGCACTGCTTATACAGCCATCAGGCCCAAAGGACAGCGAGAAATTATCTGATGAATCAGGACACCCAGAAAGACTCCAATCAGTCAATTCCCAGGTGCCGATGACCTCATCGACCTCCTTAGTACAAGAACTGATGCTCAGCCCATAGAGTACGAGTATGGCTGCCATAGCCAAGAATTGATACGAAGAAAAAATGCCTGTCTTTTGAATTTTTAAATGGTACATGGTCAAATGTTTTATTGTGAATAATGTATTTGGCCTGATAAGACGGGCAGTTAGTAAAGATGTGAACCACTTTCGCGATAAATATTAATTTTGTTTAGAAAGTGAACTGGTCTGAATGTGTATTTCAATGATGACTGAGCTCAGAAAATGACTGCTATACCAGCGTTATTTGTACATTGAGATAGAGAGTCACTCACCCCAAGGTTTAATGAAATAGATACAGGGAGAGGGTATAGTGACTCAGAGACAGCCGCTGATGCAAAAATTATGTAACTGTGAAATCAGAATTTATGAAGTACCCTTATAAAGTGAGCTATGCCATTGTCATTATTATGGCCATGCTATGTGCTAGCTGTCAGCATCGTGATTCTGCTGACACCCCTTCATCAGCGAGCGTAAAAAAACAAGAAGACTATTACCAAGAAAAACACAGACCGCAATTCCATTTTTCACCAGAAGAGCACTGGATGAATGATCCGAATGGCATGGTCTACTATGATGGTGAGTATCATTTGTTTTATCAATATTATCCAGACAGCACTGTCTGGGGCCCGATGCATTGGGGTCATGCTGTCTCCGAGGATTTAGTCCATTGGGAGCATCTGCCGATTGCGCTTTATCCAGACGAGCATGGCCTGATATTCAGTGGCAGTGCTGTGATCGATTGGGACAACAGCTCTGGATTTGGAGATGGGGGAGTGCCGCCCATGGTAGCGATATTCACCTATCATGATCTGGAAAAAGAGCGCGCAGGTGTCGAGGATGACTATGAGACGCAGGGCATAGCTTATAGCCTGGATAAGGGTCGGAGCTGGACGAAATATGAGGGTAATCCAGTGATTCAGAATCCTGGCAGTCGCGACTTCAGAGACCCCAAGGTCATCTGGCACGAAGCGTCTCAAAAGTGGGTGATGGCTGTGGCAGTGAAAGACCATTTAAAATTCTACGCTTCGCCTGATCTGAAAGACTGGGCGCTGCAGAGTGAATTCGGTAAAGAGCAGGGGAGTCATGCAGGAGTCTGGGAATGCCCAGATCTATTTCCCATGGTCGCAGATAATGGCGAGACATACTGGGTGCTCATCGAGAATATGAATCCTGGAAATCCCAATGGTGGATCTGGTACACAGTATTTCATTGGTCAGTTTGATGGGGTGTCATTTAGCTTGGATCCTGAATTTGGTAAGCTGCTGGATGCCAAAGGATCTGTGTGGCTGGATGCTGGCAGGGACAACTATGCAGGCGTGACTTGGTCAGATGTACCAGCATCAGACGGTAGAAGATTATTCATGGGCTGGATGAGTAACTGGTCATACGCGCAGGTCGTCCCGACAGAGAAGTGGCGAAGTGCGATGACGATCCCATGGTCGCTTAGCATCATCCATATTGATGAGGTGCCAAGACTGATCGGTACGCCGGTGGACGAGCTGCAGACACTCAGATCAAAAGAGCTAAGATATCAACAAGGCGAAGCCATCGAGATTCCATCCGGATTGATGGAGATACGCGGTACATTTCCTGCGGATCAAGATTTCTCGATCGAGCTATCGAATAATCAAAACGAGTCTGTCACATTGAACTTTCAGGCAGTAAAGCGTCAGTTCACATTCGACAGAACGAAGGCCGGAGACGATTCATTTTCTGCTGATTTTTCAGGAGTACATAGCGTCACAAGACTTGCGGGCGATGACACGATAGAGCTTATCGCTTATCTCGATCACGCCTCCATAGAGCTCTTTTTAGACGAAGGGACGAATGTTTTCTCAGAGATCTTTTTTCCGACTGAGCCGTTCAACAGATTACAAATTACGGGGGAGGCTCAGGCAGTACAGCTGTATGAGCTACAGGGGATTTGGTAATTGATCAAAAACGCTGAAATAGTCTCAATACCGAAAGCAAGGTCACCCTTTTTCAAGGGAGATACAGAGGGTTCTCTGGTACTCAATACCGAAAGCCAAGTCTCCCTTTTCAAGGGAGATACAGAGGGTTCTCTGGCAAGCCATTGGTTTTTGTTTCTGCTATTCCGTAGAGTTACGAAATTCGCGCGTCATACTGAACTTGTTTCAGTATCTGACCGTACAGAGGAGCTATGAGTTTTTGAGTAATGAGTTATGAGTGATCTGAGTTTACTTTGGCAAAAGGGGCGCGTCATACTGAACTTGTTTCAGTATCTGGCCAAGCAGTAGAGTTATAAGTTTTTTAGTGATGAGTCATGAGTGATCTGAGTTCTCTTTGGCAAAAGGGGCGCATCATGCTTTACTTGAAATTCGCCCGTCATGCTGAACTTGTTTCAGTATCTGGCCGGACAGAGGAGCTATGAGTTTTTTAGTGATGAGTCATGAGTGATCTGAGTTCCAAGCAGAGGAGTTATAAGTTTTTGAGTGATGAGTTATGAGTGATCTGGGCGCGCGTCATGCTGAACTTGTTTCAGTATCTGGCCAAGCAGTAGAGTTATGAGTTTTTGAGTGATGAGTTATGAGTGATCTGAGTTCCAAGCAGAGGAGTTATAAGTTTTTGAGTGATGAGTTATGAGTGATCTGAGTTCCAAGCAGAGGAGTTATAAGTTTTTGAGTAATGAGTTATGAGTGATCTGAGTTCCAAGCAGAGGAGTTATGAGTTTTTGAGTGATGAGTTATGAGTGATCTGAGTTCTCTTTGGCATAAGGGGCGCGTCATTTCTCTATTTAACATAATATTAATTATGGGAAAATTAAAACAGTCAATTCTTTGACTGCCATTGACTTACAATTTGCTATATATGCTTATTTATTGCTTTTGTATATACAATAAGCTTCTTAATACGGTATTCCAAAAAGCGGACGTATTTCGCGCCAGACATCATCAAATTATCTACAGAGCCTGTATCAGCCTTAACAAAAGAACCATTCCCATAAGGTTTTTTATTTAGAATGAACTGCGGAAAAATAATTACTGATCAGGTTGATAATGATAATTCAAAGCAAAATCCGCACTGAAATCCAATAAAACCAAAAAATCAAATTCATGACTTCTCTAAGTTCATGTGTTTAGTGGATTCCTAATTAGGTTTAGAGATAATGGAGAGTTAGATGTTAATTACAAAAAGCATTGCTTTTATGATGAAAGATTTAGGAATTCGTTAATCTCAAGCTCTTCAGTAAGTGCAAATACCAATATTAATCAAGAAGCGCTTAAAAAGCTTAGCATTGCTATTCCACCTCTTTCAGAACAAGTTATCATTGCTGAAATACTATCAGCTATAGATAAAGAGATAGAATTGTTAGAAAGGCAATTAGCAAAATACAAGCAAATAAAACAAGGCTTAATGCAAATCTTGTTAACCGGTAAAATAAGATTGGTATGACTAAAGTAAACCTATAGAATTTGTGGCCGCAAATAAAGAAGAAAAATGATAAAACTTAAACAGGGCAACTACAAGGACTTAGTAGATCGAATAAGCAGTTTGCTGTCATTGGGTAGGCAAAAAGCGTTTCAAAAAGTCAATACCAAATTGGTAGAAACCTATTGGCAAATAGGTAAACAAATTGTAGACTTTGAACAAGCGGGTCAAGAAAGAGCTGAATATGGCAGTGAGATGCTTAATTTACTCTCTAAAGACTTAAAAGGTAAATTTGGTAAAGGGTTTAGCAAGTCAAATTTATATGTAATGCGCCAGTTATACCTTAAGTTTCCAAAATTCCAGACACTGTCTGGAAAATTATCTTGGTCGCATTATGCAGAGCTGCTCACTATATCTGACCAGCTTGCATTTTCTTTTTATTATCAGCAAAGTCAGTTAGATAATTGGTCTGTAAGAAGAAACGCATAAACTATTAAATCATAAACTATAATGACCGACGTAGGTAGCATTGAACGCGTAACACAAGACCGAGTAGTAAAGCTATTTCAAGAAGATTTAGACTATGCGTATTTGGGAGATTGGCAAGAGAGAGAAGAGAATAGCAATATAGAAGAAGAATTATTGACCGCCTATCTTACTCGCAAAGGCTACTCAAGTGTTCATATCAGCAGAGCCATTTTTCAACTAAAAAACACAGCTGAGAACTTCAATGATAGCCTATACACCACAAACAAAAATGTTTATCAACAACTGCGATATGGTGTAAAGGTAAAAGCAGACGCAAGTAGTGATTTTGAGGATGTCCATCTAATTAATTGGAAAGACTTCAAGGATAATGATTTTGCCATAGCAGAAGAGGTCACCATAAAAGGCAACAAGACCAAACGACCAGACATTGTAATTTATATAAACGGTATCGCTGTCGGAGTCATAGAACTCAAAAGAAGCACCGTAACCGTCAATGACGGTATTCGCCAAAATATCACCAACCAACAAGATCAGTTTATTCAATCCTTTTTTGCCACGGTACAATATCTATTTGCAGGTAATGATACTGAAGGACTTCGGTATGGTACGATAGACACCGCAGAGAAGTATTATCTCAAATGGAAAGAAGATGTAGAAGATGACAGTAGGAATTTATTAGACAAGTACCTATTGAAGATGTGTGACAAAGAGCGATTGATTGAGTTGCTCTATGATTTCGTATTGTTTGATGGTGGGGTAAAAAAGCTGCCAAGAGTACATCAATACTTTGGAGTCAAGGAATCCCAAAAATATGTCAATAAATACGAAGGTGGCATTATATGGCATACTCAAGGCAGTGGTAAGAGTATCACAATGGTATGGTTGGCCAAATGGATATTGGAAAACAAGCCTAAGGCAAGAGTAGTGATATTGACCGATAGAGATGAGCTGGATAAACAAATAGAAGCTGTATTCACAGATGCAGGTGAAAAGATTTACCGAACAAATAGCGGTAAAGACCTTATGACTCAATTGAGCAAGCCCAACCCAAGAATGCTTTGTTCTTTGGTGCATAAATTCGGTAAAAAGGATGTTGGCAACTTTAATAAGTTCATCAAAGAATTAGAAGATAATCCACCTCAGACGGTAGGAGAGCTATTCCTATTTGTGGATGAGTGTCACCGTACTCAGAGCGGTAAACTACACCGTACTATGAAAGCCATGATGCCCAATGCAGTTTTTGTTGGATTCACAGGAACACCATTACTCAAAAAGGACAAGCAGACGAGCTTAGAGATATTTGGCAAGTATATTCATGCCTATAAGTTTAATGAAGGTGTAGATGATAAGGTGATTTTAGATTTGATATATGAAGCCAGAGACATAGACCAAAAACTAAGCTCTCAAAGTAAAATAGACGAATGGTTTGCTGCTAAGACAAAAGGACTAAATGATTTTCAAAAAATGGAAATCAAAAAGAAATGGGGCACGATGCAAAAAGTATTGAGTAGCAGATCTCGGATGAGCAAGGTGGTCACCGATATTATCTTCGACTTTAGCACAAAGCCAAGATTAAATTCAGAGAAGGGAAACGCTATTTTAGTAGCAAGCTCTATTTATGAAGCTTGTCGTTACTACGAATTGTTTTTGAAAACACCTCTAAAAAACAAATGTGCCATCGTCACTTCATATAGTCCTCAGACAAGTGATATTACCACAGAAGACACAGGAGCAAGTACAGAGACGGAAAAGGAGTTTATGTACAATCTGTACAAAAACTTGTTAGGCACAAAGTCTACTGAGCAATATGAGGATTGGGCAAAAAACAAATTCAAGAAGGAACCTGCCAACATGAAATTGTTAGTAGTTGTGTCTAAGCTACTCACAGGATTTGATGCACCAAGTTGCACCTATTTATACATTGATAAGTCTATGCAAGACCATGGGTTGTTTCAAGCCATTACACGAGTCAATAGATTAGATAGTCCAGATAAGCAGTTCGGATATATCGTTGACTACAAAGACTTGTTTAAAAAATTGGTGAATGAAGAAGGAACAGGTGCTTTACAGGTATACACGACTGAATTAGAGTACGATAAATTTGAAGCAGAGGATATAGATATCATGCTTCAAGACAGATTAGAGAAAGGAAAAGAACGCTTGGATACCGCCTTGGAAGAGATTGCCTTACTCTGTGAGCCTGTTCACTCGCCAAAAGACACCTTGGCTTACATTCGTTATTTCTGCGGCAATACAGAGATCGAAGCCGAACTAAAAGCCAGAGAAGTACAGCGAACAGCCTTGTACAAGAAAACAGTTGCATTAATAAGAGCTTATGCAAATATTGCCGACGAAATGGAAGAAGCGGGATATACCGTTTCTGAAACAGTGAAAATCAAAAAGGAAATAGATCACTATCTTAAACTTCGTGAGGAGATAAGACAAGCAAGCGGAGAAGTTTTAGATCTAAAGACTTACGAAGCGGATATGCGTCACCTGATTGATACCTATATCCAAGCTGAGGAGTCTGAAAAGATTTCTCCTTTTGGAGATACTTCGCTATTAGACATTATCAGCAGCGATGGTATTATAGAAGCTATAGCTAATTTGCCAGAAGGTGTAAGAAGTAGTAATGAGGCCGTAGCAGAAACGATCGAGAATAATGTAAGAAAGAAGATCATTAAAGAGCATTTGATTGATCCTGCATTTTTTGAAGAGATGTCAAAGCTACTCTCAGAGATAATTAAAGCAAGAAAAGAGAATGCGGTAAGCTACGAAGAATACCTTCAGAAGATCGCAGCGTTAGCCAAGAAGGTAAATGATGGAAAAAGTGAAGAAACACCTGGTGCTTTAGCAACAGTTGCTCAACGAGCTTTGTATAATAATTTAGGTAAGGATGAAGAGCTTGCTATACTTATTGACAAAGCTGTCAAGTCAGTAAAAAGAGATAGCTGGAGAGGAAATTTGGCGAAAGAAAGAGAAGTTAAAGCAGAGATTCACAAACAGCTTACATCCTATTCAGTGGACTCAGGTATTGGTGTAGCGAATGAACCACCTGTACCTTATGGAATAGAAAATAAAGTAGAACGCATTTTTGATATCATCAAAGCACAAAAGGAATATTGATGCCAGAGATTGCTTTAGGAGATATTAAAATAGATGTAGAGTTGAAGGATATCAAGAACATTCATCTTAGTGTTCATCCTCCAAATGGGAACGTAACTATTGCAGCACCAGAAAAAATGGACATGGATACCATTCGTGTCTTTGCTTTGAATAAGTTGAAGTGGATTAAAAACCAAAAATCCGCCTTCCAGAATCAAGATAGAGAGACACGTCGTGAGTTCTTAAACCAAGAAAGTCATTACTTTAAAGGCGAAAGGTATTTGTTACAAGTCATTGAGCGAGATGAAAAACCCAAAGTTATTTTAAGGCATGGTAACTTAGAAATGTATATCAGGCCTAACACTTCGACACTGAAAAGAAAGGAGATAATGGATGAATGGTATCGTCAAGAAATGAAAGAAATAATCCCAGATATTCTGAATAAGTGGGAAACCAAAATTGGTGTGAAAGCTAATGATTTTGGAATAAAAATAATGCGTACGAAATGGGGTTCTTGTAATATTGAAGCCAAACGGATTTGGCTTAATCTTGAATTAGCAAAGAAGCCAATTGATTGTTTGGAATATATAATAGTGCATGAGTTAGTACATCTGTTGGAGCGAAATCATAATGTGTAATAGCCACTACTTCATCTGACAGTTAGCATAAACCATACACTTTAATTTGGGTCTGATGTTGACTGTAAGTTATGAATATTTACGTCCGCTCCAGTATTTGAAAACCCCTCCCCTTCGGTTGAGAGGGGATTTTCA
>CALFUK010000029.1 GCA_937929945.1 uncultured Saprospiraceae bacterium | reverse complement strand
ACCTTCCGCATTCTTCGCGACGATGGTCATAGAATAACTACCAGCATCATCAGGCTGTGTATAGCTGATAGCTACCGGGCCTGCTTCTGATGTGGTGCTCGTCTGCATCCAGAATACCTGAGGACTCAAGACAGGTATGTCTTTAGATATCTGACTCATGTCTGGCTGATCTTGAGACAATCGATAAGCGCCATACACGCTGATACTGTCATCAAAATCTTCTTTTGGAACAGAGAGGTCAGAATCGTTGGTGATGATTTTTACCACTCCATACCTACCAAATGCATTAAACTGTTTTCTTAGATTGGAAGGATTAAAGAAGAGGTCTACTTGATCCACTTTGTCCATCGGCAACTTAGCGACGTAGTCTCCATTCCTAGTCACTCGTCCATTGATGATGAATAGAGGAGCACCCTTAAAGTACTTTTTCGCTGAGGACCTTTCTTTTGGATTAAACATGAATGCTTCAAAGGTGCCTTTCTTTTCTCTGAATCTTAGTGGCGTAAGTACTTCTTTGAAGAATTCTGCCATATTCTCAAAATTACTATATTCCTTAATATCGTAACTCGCGTCAGGATCTAACTGACTGCGCTCTATCGCTGATTCTTCTGTGTTCTTAACTTCGGTAACCAGGTCAAAATGCTGCTCTATCTTTTTTCTCATTCGAGCAAGTTCCAAATATTCCTTTATTCTATCATTAAAGAGCAGTGGCTTCGGGTCTTGAATGGGATACTGCTTCACGGATGTGACGTTGATGACTTCATGATCCTCACTGTAGCCGACTATCTGCATTGGCTTCGCACCTGCGAACGCTGGCACGGTCAAAAAGAAGTCTCCTTCTTCTGAGGATCGCGTAAATAAAAATCGATCTTCAAGTGTGGAGTATGCGCCCAATATATTACTCTTGATGGGCGAACCACTCTTATCAGTGAGCTTACCTTTAGCATAGGTATCAGACTGTAGATCCTTTACTACCGCAGCATCTATGGTACTACCTTCAAGGATATTAAGCATCCCCAAGAGTTGATTCCCAGCTATATCTTCATTGACTACTGACACTGATACATCGTATGCCGTGCTGCCTTCCAGCTGGATGGTAGCATTGACGACATCTCTGGCGGATACAGTCTCGGGAAGTGTCGCTGTGATATTATCATCGATCACAAATGTGTTTGCATTATTCTCACCATTATAATCAGTGGCATTCTCCGGGACGATGCCTTCTAAATAATTATAAATGGGCAGCGGAGCCTCAGCCAAGAGGACTTCTTGATTGGTTACTTTGTTAGCTGCCATGAATTGGAGATAGTAGACGCCAGGTGCATACTGGTATGGTATCTTGTAGAGGCCGCTGATGCTGATGCCACCCTCTGTCTGACTGAAATAGGTAGCTTTAATCATACCCTTACTATCTAAGAGAACCGTCTTTACAGCTACTTTTTGATCTTCGAATGACTGTGGCAAGTATAGGCTATATTGTATATTCTCCCCTACTGCGTAGAATGACTTATCCAAGTGCACCATACATTGATTCGGGTCTGCAGACCATGCTGGACTGAAGATGATTATGCTGAGGACGATTGATAATAAGACTGATCTATTCATGTCGTAAATAATTTTAGTGTGTAGCTGTATTTATTCGGTCCAGAAGGCTGGTCTAAGAGTAGAGCTGTTAGAAAATGTCAAGCAATCGCAGCACTCTGCTATCGGAAGCAGGCATCCAGACGGTGGAGGCACGCTGACAGGCTGTAGACAAATGGTGTCAGGATTACCTGCCGCCTCTACGCTGATGTACAAACGCTCGATCGCTTGCTCAGCGACGTAGAAATAGCCGAATACTTCTTCTTGATCATTCGTGAGGTTAGTCAGATTACTCCTGATTTTTCCTGCTGGTGATTCGAACATATTACCAGATCGGTCTATGACACTTGATACATTTCTAAAATATTCAAATGCTTCGGGGCTGACCGATTCTTGTTTCACCGTGAGATAGTATCCTTCAGCAAAGGTGAAATCGATATCGGCCTGGTATATCACCTGCTCGAACTCACCTCCGACTTGATCAAGACTCTCAGGATCTAGCAGCTTGATATTGGTCAGATCTACCGAGCTATTAACGTAGCAAGTCTTACTAATTCCTTCATAGTCCGTGAATCTAAATGTCCTTTCTACATCCCACAGCAGCTTCACATCTTGATCTGTTGGTACATCAGAATTTAGCTTAAAGTTCACCACATCTATATTGACTACCCCATCCTCATTTTCAAAGGAACGCGTCGCCAGTTCAAAATCCAAATCATTGATTGCTGATACTTCTTTGATTACTTCAAAAGTAGACTCGATCACTTCCCGATTCACTAAGGTGATTGATGCTCTATAGCCTTTACCCACTTCAATACTTAGCTCGGGATCATCTTCTGGTATCGTAATGTCGTACACCCCTTCTTGTCTTTTAATGAGCTCCTTGCTATTCCCGTCTTCGTCTTCTATCACTATTTTATTAATCGTCACGAGCTGCTCCGTACCGTCGAAATCGAATAATCTTGACACTCGGACCTCAGCAGTAGAGGGGTTGCCTTTAAGAAGTTTACCTTGGATGACCACACTCTCAGATAAGCCAGCAGGCGCTTGCAGGTCTATACGATCGATACAGCTGATGCATATGGTACTGAGCAACATCAATACCACTAGTATCTGTGCACCACTTAATTTATCCATTGCTTTCATTTTCTTCATTGATAATAATTAATTTTTTATTCTCCTTTCCAAAACGCTGGCTTCTGTGTCGTACTTACATCAAATGTCAAACAATCACAGCATTCTGCTATAGCAAATCTGCATGGTGATTGACCAAAAGGAGGTACCGGTCGAAAACAGACAGTATCAGGATTGCCTGCTTGCTCCCTGCTGATAAATAACCTAATCGTATCATGATCAGCTGTATAGAACATCCCAAATATTTCTGAGTCAGGATTTGTCAAGTTGGTCATATTACTACGAATCTTTCCAGCTGGCTCTTCGAACATATTACCTGTCCTGACGACTACCTTAGATATTTCATTATAGTAGTTATAGGTTTTTTCGGTGATAGCCTCTTGGACTACTGTAAGGTTGTATCCTTCAGCATATTGGTAATCTATCTCTTCTTCGATGATCTCTTGCTGATATAAATCTGAAGATAGGTTGACAACTTTGGGATCTAATACCCTAATATCTAACAGCCCCCTATTCTCTGTCACATAGCAAATCTTGTTAGGGATAATCTCAAAACGTCGATTAACAAGTAAATCTGTAAATTTAAAATCTCTGATCACTTCCCAATGTATCTTAGTCTCTTTATCATCAGTCAGATATGATTTGAGAATATATCTCATGTTAGGCCTTTCTCTGATATCACCAAAATCATCTTCTATCAGCTTCGTCCCTTTTATAGCAGTCAGAGTGTTACCTTTCCTAACCCGCTGCAGCGTATCATAATCCGACTCTATGAGATCTTGATTCTGCAAGAGTAGCTTGATCCTGTAGCCTCGACCATAGTCTATTTCTAATTCATCTGTGATCTCCGATCTATATACACCATCTCCCACTCTTCTCACTTCCATTGATGAGCCATCATCTGATTCCAACATCACCGTTTTAGCAGTGACTTGATTAGAGAAGCCATCAAAATTGAATAGACGTGTGATGTTCACACTAATTGTAGAAGGATTCGATTTTACCAACTTGGCCTCTACCACGACGTCTTCTGAAATACCACCAGGTGCTTGCAAGTCAATTTTATCTAAACAAGAGCTGACGATCGCCATGAATAACAATCCCAACAATGTATTCCTGATTATCTTAGATATGTGACTGCGAAAATCCATTACAGCTAACTCATTCAAAAGATTATAAAAATTCAAAATTAAATGTTACCGATGGAAATGCTGAACCCAGCACAGCTAGACGATTCGCCTGGGCCCGATTAAATGCTCCCTGAGTGAAGAAGACTGAAAAAGCATTCTTACGTCCGTAGAGATTATAAATCGAGAAGGTGACGCTGGTCTTAAACTTAGCATTCTTCTTATATCCCTGACCTATTGTATAGGCTACATCCAGCCTGTGATAATCGGGTATCCGGACTTCATTTCGCTCAGAGTAGATGGGTACGACAAGACCAGTACTCGTCTCAAAGTTTCCAATCGGAGGTGTCGTCGGTCTTCCAGTGCTGTAATTAAAGTTGAAAGATAGCGTATGCCGTTGATTCGGATTAAAATTAAGAATCAGACTAAAGTCATGTGGTTTATCAAAATTACTGGAATACCAGTCTCCCCTATTGATTCCTAATACCTGACGCTCACTTTTGCTATAAGTATAACTCAGCCATCCATTCCATGTACCAAGCTTACGCTTCAGACTGAGCTCCGCGCCATAGGCACGACCGATACCACTGAGCAGCTCTGTCTCGATGTGCTCATTAGCGATCAGCTGTGCGAAATCTCGGTAATCAAATAAGCGATCAATATCACGATAGTATACTTCGAAGGAAGTCTCCCAATTATTATCCTTCAAGTTATGAAAGTATCCTGCCGAAAAATTATGTGACAAGTTAGGCTTGACATAGGGCGTGGCCAGTTGCCACTGACTACTCGGAGTCGGCGAATCAGAATTGAAAATCTGATTGAAATATTGAGCTGTCCGGCTATAGCCCGCTTTGAATGATCCATTTTCAGATAGTTTCAGTCGAGCTGAAAATCTGGGCTCTAAATTAGAATATGTCGAAATGGTCCCCTCTTTAAGTTCTGAACCCGTGATGGTATTAGTCGTCGGGTTCTCTGGGTCCTCATATGAGAATATCGTAGCTGGCCCTAAGAACTGAAACAAACTCATTCTGACGCCTGCCGAAATCAGAAGTGCATCCGTCAAGTTGACCTCTGCACTGCCGTATACAGCTGCTTCCAAGCCATTTTCTTGATCTAAGGTCACACCCTGTATGATGGAGCTCGCATCTGTGGGCTCCAGAATACCTGGCTCCGTCGTATATAATATGCCCTCGCCCCCTACATTAAATTTTAGCTTTTCACTGATATCATAGTTGATGTCTTCCTTGATCTTGAGATAGCTAATATCGATATCCAGAGAGGACATGTCATTGCCATTCAGGTCTATCTGAGTAGAAGCGTACTTACTATAAGTCACAGAAAATTTGGAATAGAGCTTATCTGTCAAAATCGATCTTAATGATGCTTCACCTAAAACGGTGCTGTAGTCAAATCCAAATTCGTTATTGAATGAAAATTCATCTTTAGAAAAGTACCCGGAAAGTGTGAGGTTATGCTTTTGACTAAACTTGTGATTGATTCTTGCATTCAGATCGTAGAATGTCGCAGAGCTATTCCTCACCTCCAATACATCTATCTGCTTCAATATCCAGTCAGTATAGGATGCTCTACCACCGATTAAGAATGATGTCTTGTTCTTAATGATTGGTCCTTCTATCAACAGCCGGCTGGATACAGGACCGACGCCGCCCTTCATATCAAATTCTTCATCATTCCCATTTCTCATCTCTACGTCCATAACCGAGGCAAGTCTTCCACCATATTCTGCTGGGATATTGCCTTTATATAAGTCTACCTTATTGATCATATCCGTATTGAAGGTGCTGAAAAAGCCTAAAGCATGTGATGAATTAAATAAGAAGCCTTCGTCTTGCAATACCAGATTCTGATCCACCTCTCCGCCCCTGACATTGAATCCCGTGGCACCTTCTCCTATGCTACTCACACCTGGATTAAGCAATAAGCTCTTGATGACGTCAGCTTCTCCAAGAAATGTCGGTAGCTTCTTAATGGTCTTCACATCTATCGTGGCTACACTAATCTGCACATTGTCGACGCTCGCATCCGCTGATCTACCTCTGATCGTGACTTCATCTAAGCTGACAGCCTCTTTGAATAGTTCTAAGTTAATACTGCCATCTGACTGGATATTCATTTGCTTTCTTAGATCTTGATAACCTAAGTACTCGATCACCATATCATGTGTTCCAGCTTCTAATGTGGCTGAGAACTTACCAAATTCATCAGTGACTGTGGCAACTCCTTGTTCCGGCCAATTGATCGTCGCACCGATGATCTCTTCATTAGACTGTGCGTCAATTAAGACTCCTGTCACCGTCGCTTTACCTGTAGGTGATAGTTGGTCTAAGGATCCGACCATCAAGGTGGGATTCTCCTCTGCAGATACGGCAACTTCTTCCTCTTCCTGACTCCCTTCTAAAGCCTGATAGTATTTGGCAGAATACACCTCATCTACAAGCTGCCTGGGCACGATGATGACTTCAGTATCACGGTATATGAAGAAACCCGTAGCCGTCCGACTAAACACACTGGACAGAAATTCATTGAGAGGCATTTCTGTATAACTGCCTGTAAGCATCTTATCAGGTAGCTCGTCCTTCTTAAAAAATACATCAATATCATACTGAGACTCCAGCTGGTCGAGTACCTGTTC
The DNA here is from genome assembly GCA_937929945.1 of uncultured Saprospiraceae bacterium. GTDB lineage: Bacteria > Bacteroidota > Bacteroidia > Chitinophagales > Saprospiraceae > CALFUK01. Next base: position 13,299 of record CALFUK010000029.1, on the reverse strand, counting down.
TATTGGCACGTTGGTATATTCCCCAGTGATCAGTACCTCAGCTTTAGTTTGCGCTTCGGCATAGCCAACAGAGCAAACAGCAAGAATCACGATATGGAATAGTAAGTTGAGTTTTTTCATAACGCTTCGTTAAAATAAGTTGTAATATTAACCAAATAAAGCTTATCTATGAGTGGATTTTACCTCATGATAACGGATAAATTCTAAGTATCGTCCCGCGATAGAGTCCTGAATCGGAATGAAGCCATGATCAATAGTGCAATGAACGGCTGCTATGTTATAGATGATGCTTTGCACTTATTAAGAATTTAGTGTCTAACGAAAAAAAATATAGTCGATACCAAGAGATAACAAGAAAATCAACTTTTACCCTACCATCGCCAAAATGGCAAGGTACATAGTCGCATGTCTTCTCTTTATGCTGCTAAGCCGATACGGTGTGTTCTTTTACGGAATACCTGATGTAGAGGTACCATCATTTTAGAGTGACTTCCTAATACGATTCAGCTAAATCGCATATATTATTAATGAATCCAGCACGTACATTTTGCGAAAGACGGGTTCTGCACGAATCAGAAGTGCTACATTTGCTTGATATATTGAGCATTTATAAACAAATCGGACGCATTCTCCTTATAGTCATATTAGATAATCATTCATGGAGATTAAACCCTACGATACCAGAGCCAGCAAAAAAGCGGAAGTCGAACAAATGTTTGACAACATAGCCGGTAATTATGATCTGTTGAATCGGGTCTTATCCTTAGGTATTGATACCATCTGGAGAAAAAAAGCCATCAATACCATAGCCAATAAGAATCCGCAATACCTACTGGATTTGGCCACGGGCACGGCTGATTTTGCTATAGAAGCTAATAAGCAGCTCAATATAGAGCATGTGACAGGCATCGACATCTCTCATGAAATGCTGGAAGTCGGGAGAGAAAAGCTCAGAAAAAAATCGCTCGACCATAAGATAGAGCTCATCAAAGGGGACAGCGAGAATCTACAATTAGAGGATAACTCATTTGACGTAGCGACAGTGGCTTTCGGAGTGAGAAATTTTGAAAACCTGGATACGGGACTCAAAGAGATCCACCGCGTTCTTAATAAAGGCGGCCAGCTCGTCATCTTAGAATTCACGAAGCCCACAGCATTCCCATTTAAGCAGCTCTTCAACGCATATTTCAAGTATTTACTTCCTTTGATTGGAAGATTTAAGTCAAAGGACTCGAATGCGTATCAATATTTATACGAGTCTGTACAAGCCTTTCCAGATTATGATCGTTTTATAGGACATCTGCAAGACGCAGGATTTAGCAAATGCTCTTATAAAGCACTTAGTTTAGGAATATGCGCCATATATCAGGCTTACAAATAAGCTTCATTTTTCTTCTCTTTCAGGTCTTCTTATTTTGCCCCTACTCATCTGAAGCACAGGTATTTAGAAAAAATGAAAACTATCAAGAATTCCAAAATAAGTCCTACTATTTTGGCCTCTCGCTTGGCGGCTCCAGCTCGAGATACAAAGTTTTTAGGGGCCAAAATTTCATACAAGGTGACAGCATAGCCACCGCAGAAGGTATCGCAGCACCAGGCTTCAATGTTCATATGATCGCGAATCTCAAATTAGGCGAATACATTGACTTTAGATTTTTACCTGGGTGTAGTCTAGTGGAACGTCCCATCGAATTCACCACATCTGATGGCCAGACCACCATCCGAAGGATAGAGAGTGTATTTGCTGAGATACCATTTCACATCAGATATAAGTCGGCCCCTTATAAGGATAAGCGAGCATTCGTAGTCATGGGGCTGAAGTACTCTTACGATGTAGCCAGTAACTCTCAGACCAGAGAAGCCGAAAGTCTGATTAAGATATCTCCACATGACTTCCAGCTAGAAGTCGGAGCAGGCGTCCAAATGTTCTTCCCCTACTTCATCTTTTCTCCAGAGATCAAGTACTCGCAGGGCTTAGGTAACATACTCATCTTCAATGGTCAGCTGGAAGAATCAAGTATTATGGAGAAGATCTTGTCAAAAGTATTTACCCTTTCCTTCAATTTTGAGGGATAATTCAGGCCGTTAGTCTAAGAATAGTATAGCTCTATAGAATTTGGGAACTACAGTAAATGTTAATTTTGTTAACATATTGTATGAAAAAACACCCTCATTTATTTAGATTCTTATTACTCTTACTCATGTTCTTCGCCTTCTACTTGATGCTTTCGTCCCAAGTCGTTTAAGTTAGCCACTCATCCATATGAACTCAAAGAAGACTTAAATGATTGATAGTGAATCGATAGTGAAAAACTATATCAGCTCGATTCATTCCTTCAACAAACAAGAGAGCGAAGGCTTACACTATTCTTAACTCTTATTACAATATCTCACTTGGATTTTATTCAAAAATGAACAAGAGATAAGTTATAATTTTGCGGTCAGATAATTTGCTAATTATCATAAAAGTACCGTATTATTGCAGCGTAAAGTTGTTCTTTTAAATTGTGCCTTAATCTTCTCGCCCGAGAAGATTAGGCACTTTTAGGTTTAAGACCCCTCAACATCCACACACATCATTAACCATACCTATCATATCCGGTAAAAAAGCATTAAACTCAGTATTATAACGTTCATAATCAGATTCTAAGTGATCCATGGCGCTCTCAAAATCTGATGGAAATTTCGTTCTTTTATCCATTTGCTTTAGGACATGGACGACTTTATCTCGATCTGCATAAGCTGCTAAGAAGTTGTGTCTGATCATCTTTGGAATATAGTCCACTCCATGTTCTTCGAAAACCAGTAGATGCCTCTCCAATATGCCATATGCTTCATCAGCAAACGACTGGAGTGCCTGGCTGCTGTAAACATCCCAATTTTGAGCGAGTAGGTGATCATAAAGTATGTCGAGTACTACAGGAGAGTACTTATGATGGTGCACTGAGAGTCGCTTTGTCCCAGATCTAAATTGGGGATGGCTGTCCGTATAGGAATCGATCTTCCTGTGTAGCTCCACCCCTTTCTGATAATTCTCTCCGATCGCTCTGACTTGCTTTGCTGTGATGAAGTCTGTGATAAAATTTCCTATGAGTAGCTCCTCGTCACCACAGGACAAAAATATATGGGCTAAATAATTCATACATCAAAAGTATAAAATGATAACCTAGTAAAAAGAAGATATATCTGCAGCCAACACTGTGAAAAATCTGTGCTTAACCTTCTTTACTTAAACTACGCAGACGACCGACAAGTCAATACATAGGCTCCTATATCACCATTATGGAAGCATCAGTCTTGGAGATCACTGCTCTGGTAAAACTGGATTTCTTCCACTTCGCTAAGCCTTCCTTACGATTATGATTGAGGATGTAGATGTGATTCTTCTTTCTGTTTAGGTGATAGTCATTGAATGCTTTGATCTTATTCTTATGGACGATGACTTCTACATCATCATCCTGTGCCTTACCCTCTTTATCAATGTGTAGGTACTGTAGCGATCCATCATACACCTGTCTGATGACTTGAGTATTCTCAAATTTCTTCTTATGCTTTTTTGGTTTTTCAAGCATGGCGACTAATGAGGTATTGCGATAAGTGAACTCTTCACTCTTAGGTAAGATAAGTAAAGGTACTTTGACATTAGATAATATGCGAGTCACATTACGTCCCATCAGCAGCAGCTGCAGCGGATCTTTCTTCCCAGGTAGTAATACGAGCATGTCATACTTATGAAATTTGATATGGTCTTTCAGACAGCTAAAGAACTTACCTCTCTTCAGGTGAGAGTTGATCAGCGAGGCTTTCTTCAGTTTCTTTTGCAAGAGGTCAGTGACTCTGCGCTGACAGTCAGCCAGAAAGGTCATTCTGAGTCGTTCTTCATCCTTTTGGATTTTTAACATGGTCGCTGGCATATGTGGTGCATCGGCTTCAGGCTTCTGGTACACATGCAGGATGTCTATGTAGAAAAGATCTTCTCGAAATAAATTCAGCACTTTAGAAAGCCGCCGACTGATCGTATCAAGATTCTTATCGGTATCTACGCAAAATAATAATCTCATAAGTCATCAGTTTGATAGAAAAATAACAAGAAAATGTTAGATGAAGTAAGGATACTCCTTAAAATATAAATTCAGACACCGCTGTAAAATCAATGAGTGAAGTCTTCTATCAGCAAATCTTATCGGCACATGATGAGCTGGCAAATGCATCAGGCTTAGCCTTAAAGACGAAGCCCATGCCTAATATGTAGCCCATGGCTTCTTTCAGTGCTGTATTCGATTGGAAGTGAGGATCAGTATTGATGTCTGCATGTACCTCGAGCTCTACTTTATATCGATCTAATAGATCGCAGACGCTGTAAGCCACCTCGACCGACTTCGATACTTCTTTAATCATCCGCTCCTTGAGTGACATGTTATTCTTCTCGGTACAGGTGGATATAAACATAAAGCCGCCCTTCTTCTCTCTTAGGAATACGATGACTGTCGCGAAGTCCACATCGGTGCCCTTCACCTGTGAGTCTGATCCTATGCATACTTTGAGTTTGTGTCCGAGCTTAGTCTCTCTGATGATAGCTGCTTCCACAGCATCTATGACAGAGTCTTCTATTTTATCGCCATTGAGTCTTCTCCATTTCATCATACTGGTAGATTTTAGTGAGTGGTGAAGTCCATACGACTATCTTAACGTTTCAATCTACAACTGATGACTTCCCTCCTCAAAATGGCACATCACGATCTGCCTAAGGTAAACTTAAAATGCGATAAAAAGACATGATAAAAATGATTAATGCTTTATCATTGTGTCAACAGACATAAATTATGGCTTGGCAAAACATCAGTATTCTCCTCATCGGCCTCCTATTCACCATGTGTCACTCTGAGATCAAAAACAGAAAACCCATGTCAGATGAAAAAGCAAATCAGCTCATTCATGAGACCAGTCCCTACCTCCTTCAACATGCTTATAATCCAGTAGACTGGCATCCTTGGGGTGAAGAGGCCTTAGAAAAAGCCAAGCGGGAAGACAAACTGCTCATCATCTCCATCGGCTATGCAGCCTGTCACTGGTGCCATGTGATGGAGCACGAATCATTCGAAGATTCCATCGTGGCGGCTATGATGAATGAACACTTCATCCCCATCAAAGTAGACCGTGAAGAGCGACCAGATGTCGATGATGTGTACATGACAGCCTGCAACTTAGTCAGTGGCAGAGGCGGATGGCCGCTGAATGCATTCGCACTACCTGACGGACGACCCATCTGGGCAGGCACCTACTTCCCGAAGGACAAGTGGATGGACATCCTCACCCAATTCGCAGATCTCAAAGAAAATGATCCGCAAAAACTGGAATCAAGTGCTGATCAAATCACGAAAGGCATCCAAAACTCAGATGACTTACAGCTCGTGACCACATCCAGCGACTATACTATCGATGAGCTGCAGAATCTAGGGACTAACTTCATCAATGGCTTGGATATGAAGGAAGGGGGCAATAACAGAGTCCCAAAGTTTCCGATGCCCAATAACTTCGAATTTTTAATGAAATACTATGCGGTGACGGATGACCAGGCAGCACTGGATGGTCTAACGCTGACTTTAGACAAGATGGCTCGGGGAGGCATCTATGATCAGGCGGGAGGAGGTTTCGCCAGGTACTCCGTGGATGGTGTGTGGAAAGCGCCTCACTTCGAAAAGATGCTGTATGACAATGGACAGCTCGTCAGTCTGTATGCCAATGCCTATAAGCTCACTAAATCTCCACTCTATGCCCATGTGGTCCGACAAAGCTTAACATTCATTCAGCGAGAATTAACAGACGAATCAGGTGGATTCTATTCTTCTCTGGATGCCGATAGTGAGGGCGAAGAAGGTAAATTCTACGTCTGGTCGGCAGCAGAGATAGACTCGCTATTCCCAGATGAATGGGAAAACAAATACCTGAAAGAATATTATAATATCAGCGCAGCTGGTAACTGGGAACACCAGAATATACTCCTGCGCAAAGTCTCAGATGAAGAATTTATAAACAAACATAATCTTGATAGCGATCGATGGCAAGACTTCATGACCAAGGCAAACCAGCGACTGCTCGATGCTCGTGCAGCAAGAGTCAGACCTGGACTGGATGACAAAATACTGAGCTCTTGGAATGCACTGATGCTAAAAGGCTACATAGATGCCTACAGAGCGCTGGGTGATATCGAATATAAAAAAGTGGCTCTGCGAAACGCCGACTTTATCTTAGAAAATCAGGTCCAGGATGATTACCGCATGAATCGTAACTACAAAAATGGCAAGAGTAATATCAATGGATTTTTAGATGACTATGCTCTGACAATTGATGCCTTTATATCCTTATATCAGATCACCTTTGACGAGGCCTGGCTCGACCACAGCAGAAAGCTGATGGACTACACCATAGCTCATTTCTTCAAGAGTAGTAATCAGATGTTTAATTATACTTCGGACCTCGATCCACCACTGGTAGCGCGTAAGTCAGAGCTGACTGATAATGTCATCCCAGCCTCGAACTCGGTCATGGCTCGAAATCTAAAGCGACTAGGTGAGCTCACCTATCACAAGCCATACCTGAGCATGTCAGAGCAGATGCTACAGAATATATTACCCACGCTACAGGAGAATGGCAGCCCAGGCTTCTACTCTAACTGGTGCCAGCTGTATATCGACATGGTGTACCCTCCCTATGAGGTAGCCATCGTAGGTGATGATGCTGAGCTGCTCAATAAGACAATGCAAACGAACTTCAGTCCGACAACCATCTATTTAGGAGGTACCTCAGAGGGATCGCTCCGACTATTAGAGAGTAAGCTACAAGAAGGTCAGACCCTGATCTATGTGTGTCAAAATAAATCATGTAAATTTCCAGTAGATAATGTAGAGGACGCCCTGAAATTAATGGAATATTGAAATAATTTGAACCTGCAAGTGAGACATCTATGATATACGAAAAAATCAAATCCTATTTAGCCGAACTACAAGACTACGACCTGCGTGCACATGCTGAAGTCATCCAAGCCATGATCGCCGCCGAGATGGAGACAGCCGTCTCATCCTGCGACTTCTGTGCTGAGCACTACAGCAGAAAGATCGTTCATCAGGTGAATGATTTTGACATTGTCATCATCGGATGGCAGCCAGGCCAGCTGAGCCCCATACACGATCATCCGACTAATGGATGCATCGTCTATCCGATATGCGGCACGCTGTCAGAGTGGAGGTATAATGAGCAACTGGAGCAGATCTCGTATTGCCAACTATCAGCTCCATCGTATACTTACATTGACAATGGCATCTGCATCCATAAGTTGGGCAATGAAGATCCACAAGAAAACGCTGTCTCCGTACACATATATTCTCCCTGTAACTATCAAGCGAATATCTACGCGACTGAACAAGACATGGTGCAGACATCACTGATTTTGCCTTAGCTATAATTCGCAGACACCCCTGCAGAGCGAGCCAATATGTCATAAACAATCCATGATTAGCATAGCCTTCAAGCATTCTCAAGCCTGAATTCTTGGTGTCATCCAAAGAGCTAAAAACTATCACTAAGTTTATTTAGATTAATTCAAAATAATTCATTCCTTTGTAATCAATCACCCATTTGCATTGCCTATCAGCATGGAAATCTTGAAAGAAAACGAACGAGCTATCATCATCGATCTACAAGGATCAGCTACACTGAATCAGTACCTACTGGTCCATGGTATCACCATCGGTACGGTATTCTCTATGAACTACAGCCCTTCATATGCTGGGCTAATCAATCTTACAGTCGGAGGTAAAATGATCAGCCTCCGGAGTCGAGACTTCATAACCCTAGAATGGATCAGAATATGAATCCACAAATGGTCGCTCTCGTCGGCAAACCTAACAGTGGTAAGAGTAGCCTCTTCAATCTGCTCACTGGCCTAAACCAAAAAGTGGGCAACTATAATGGTGTCACTGTAGAGAAAAAAACAGGTAAATACGAAGGCCAAAACATCATCGATCTGCCAGGCATCAACTCCCTGCGGATCACCTCACCAGAAGAAAAAATATCCAAACAAAAAATCATAGAGTACGCTAAGACTGGCACACCTCTCATCTTCATAGCTAACGGCATGCAGCTGGCTGATCACCTGATGTTTTTCTCGGAGGTCGCTGACCTGCAGATGCCTATGGCACTGGTCATCAACTTTAAAGATGAGATGGCCAAAAACCAAGTCTCGCTCAATCGAAGAGAACTAGAAAATCTAATCGGCTGTCCCGTCATCCAAGTCAATGCCCGAAACGGAGAGGGCCTGCAAGAAGTCAAATCGCTCATCTCAGACTTAAAATTCAAGACACCACACGCTATCTGCAGGAGTCATTATGATGAAATGACCATCGATGAGATTCGAAATAATTACCTTGATGATGTCAATCTATCATCAGAAAAAAGCTGGAAGGATAATAAACAGGAATATGAAAAACGACAAAAGACAGTCAGCTCAATTGTCAGAAGCACCGTGGATCAAGGCATAGAGAATAGCTATTTGAATAGCTCTAAACAGCTAGACAAATTATTACTCCACCCCATCCTCGGATTCATCATATTTCTGATCGTGATGTTGCTCCTGTTTCAGGCTGTATTCAGTCTGGCGGCGTATCCGAGTGACTGGATCGATACTGGTATCTCTGCCTTATCCGATGCGGCTCGCACCTACATCTCGATTCCGTGGCTGGCTGACCTGATCAGTAATGGCATTTTAGCTGGTATCGCCGGTGTCATGGTCTTTATCCCTCAGATAGCCATCCTGTTTTTATTACTCAGTCTCTTAGAGCACACGGGCTATCTGTCGAGGATATCTTATATCTCGGACGCTTTCCTCCGACGCTTTGGGCTGAGTGGCAAGAGTGTCATCCCGCTGATGTCTAGCTGGGCCTGTGCCATACCCGCGATCATGAGTGCCAGAATCATCGATGACCCACGAGAGAGGATGGCAGTGATCATGGCTTCTCCTCTGATGACCTGCTCGGCCAGACTTCCCGTATACACTATTCTGATCGCTGTGATGTTTCCTGAGCCATCAGGTGCCTTTATCACCATTCAGGGCGTTGCTCTGTTGGCATTATACCTTATCGGAGTCATGGCGACTTTGATCATATCCTACATCATCACCAGAAGATCATCCATCCCAGCGAACCAGCTGTGGACGCTGGAGCTTCCCGTGTATCGAATGCCCAACTGGAATAATGTCATCAACACCGTCTATCAGAAAACAAAATCATTCGTTGTAGAAGCAGGTAAAATCATATTCATCATCTCCATGCTGCTGTGGGTCATGGCAAGCTTTAGTCCGAAGAGTGAGTCCTACATCGACAGTAAGTATGCTGAATACTCGGCTGCCTCCCAGAATGTCGAACTCAGCAGAGAGTCATTCACGCTGGAGTATTCTTACATCGGCTATGTGGGCAAATTTATTGAACCTGTGATCAGGCCATTAGGCTACGACTGGAAAATTGGTATTGCCTTAGTCACCTCATTCGCTGCCAGAGAGGTATTTGTCGGTACGCTGGCTACGATATACAGCATCGGCTCAGAAGAAGAAAGCTCCATCATAGCTAAGCTACAGAATGAGAAAAACCCTAATACGGGTGAGCCTGTATTCAGCATGGCAGCATCGATTTCCCTACTCCTATTCTATGTCTTCGCCATGCAGTGTATGAGTACAGTCGCCATTGTGGTGAAAGAGACCTCCTCGTGGAAACTGGCACTATACCAGTTCCTCTTTATGCTGGCACTAGCGTACGGGTTTGCCTTTTTGGCTTATCAACTGCTGAGCTAAAAGACAAAAAAAACAAGGCAGCTTATATAGAGTGTCAATCGCGGAATTGAAGTTCTACAATTCTAAAATCAAAAATTAAGTTTCGCTGAGTACACCACACGCTCTTCTTTATCAATCTTAGCTGGCACAATGAACTCAGCTACGGCGTTCTTTGGGTCGCTGAATACCAGCTTCACATAACCTTTCTCCCCGATGCAGAACTGACTACCTTTCCCAAGTTTACTCGGATTATTTTTTGAACCAGCTCCACTGACAATGTAGTTATGCATACCTATTTGGATATGTTGAAGATTATGCTCGTGGCCAGACACTACGAGGCTACTCCCCCGTTCGTCCAGGTAATTTATTAGATTTTGCTTGAGTCTTTTGTACTTCGGATTCTTATTGTCTTGGTCTGAGGCGATGTTTCTAAACCAATTAAATACAGTACCTACGACTGGTAGTGGGATGTAGGCATTATCCACCACCTGAGTGATCGGAAATATGTGGTCCTTGAGCGTAAAGCCACCCCCATGGTGTCCGTAGGTATAAGGCGGATGATGCATCGCCACCACTAATGAAGCTGATGTACTTCTTTGTATCTCACCATTCAGCTTTTTCAGAAAATCTTCTCTTGTGTTACAGACACATGTCTCCACATTCTTCGTCTTATCATCACGCAGAAACCACTGCGAATCCATAAGAACGATATCGATACCTTCCTTAAGCGTAATAAGTTCTGGATCACCGCAGCCATTATCTGGCTTGAAGAAGTTACTGTTTGCTTTATTACTATGACTGGTAAGTGTCTTTTCTACGACCTCTTCTTGACGCAGAATGCCTGCTAACTCATGACTATACCAGTCGTGATTACCAGGAATGAAATAGACCTGACCTGTAAACTTCTCGAGTGAATTGAGCTGAGCCATGAGTTTGTTATATCCGTCCTCTCTATCTTCATGTCCTTCTGGGGCCAGCCCGACTGGATAGATATTATCTCCTAACCATACGATGGCGGATTCTGATGATTCTTCTGATAGTTCAGCACTCAGGTGTTCTAATACGTTGGCGGAAGTGGATATCAGGCTATTACCCCCGTCCCCTATGAGATATAAAGTAAAGTATGGTTCTACTGGCACTTTGACACTCTCACGCTTTTTCTCTGCGTATTGAGCTTTATAGGATACGCAGGATTGTAAGCCCAGAATAAGCAATAAAATAAATAGAGTGTATCTGGTAATAAAGATCATACGGAGTACTAAGTTAAATGAATGCACTTCTTAATGAAATAGAGGCATATTTTGTTTTCAATAGGCTGATACTTACGTTATATCTCACTGACTAATTCTTATCCCTATTATTCCCTATCATGGTATGTGTAGGGCTATGGATCTATAATCGAGTGCTTTGCCATGTCTATTACAGTGTACTATAATACCCCGAGCGGCATGCATTAGTTCGATATGATGAGTAGGCTTAGATCATGATGGAGAAGCTATCCATACCTCTCGTTCATATATTCCCAGTCTGCTTTAATAATCTCTTGCAGGATCTCCAGGTCGATGTCCTCCAGCTTTTTGATGTAGAGGCATGACTTACCAGTCTTGTATTTCCCTAAGCGTTCTAGCAGCTCTGGTCTTTTGTTTATCCCACTACTCACATAGAATGTCAGTGCATTCTTACGCGGTGAGAATCCTGTCTTCAGCATCTCGCCCTCTCGGCCACTATCATATTTGTAGTGATATTTTCCAAATCCGACGATGGTGCCACCCCACATTTTTGGTTTCACTCCTGTGATGTTCTTCATGATCTGTAGAGCGGCTTTGGCGTCCTGCTTACGCTGTATGTCTTCCACTGAATTTAGGAAGTCTTTTACGCTGGCATTATTCTCGCTGGTTTTTAATTTTGCTTTGGCCATTAGATATCTGTTATAATCAAAAAATAAAATAGTGCGATGTGCCGCCTGTCATTCCTGTTTGTGTCTACAGATTTATTCCAAGTAGTGATTCGTGCTGATCTCGTCGGGACTTATCTCCACACGTTCTAACTGGTGATCATATATCCACTGAAGAAAGCTAGATACTGACTCCTGGTCCATATGCCCCCATGCACCAAAGTCTCCCCAAGCGGCAGCTGACATATCTAAGGCTTTCATCAGGTCAGTACCCTGATCATGATCAGGTATGAGCTTTGCTAAAGACACTGCGGCTTCAGCCCGATTAGCCGAAGCATATTCGTGCCCCTGCTTAGATGCTGCGAGAAAGTCTGCATAGAGTGATTCATTCTCTCTCATTCGAGATGCACTGCCTGCTACGACTGGAGAATAGCCATAAGGCACATCGTAATCTTGCATTTTGAAATAGTGCAGTGGGACCTGCTTAGCCTCCGCTTCCACGCCTTCCCAATTGAGAAATATCCAGGTGGAGTCAAAGCTATCGTCCATCAAGGTATTCCAAATGCCCAGCTTTGGCGGATAGCTGACATCAATCTGACCCTGTCCTCCATCATTTCGAATCATCTGCCTCACTATCTGGTCTTCGTATCGTGCTTGGTAAGAGGCATAACTCCGCCCATCTAAGTCCTTGGGTCTGCTGATGTCGGACTCAGCCTTCACAGCGATGGCGCTGAGGTCATGCTGAAATACGGTCGCTATCGCCATCAGATCAAAGGGGATCTCCTTCGTCCGATAGCTGATTAGACTTTCGGTCGGACACAGTGCGAGATCAGCCATGCCTAACTCTATCTTTTTGGCTGGCGTGGTTCGATAGTGGTCAGAGGATGGATCTATGATCTCTATCTCGATTCCTCGCTGGTCATAAAACCCCCTTTCTTTGGCGACGAAAAACCCTATGTGGTTGATGTTCGGTGTCCAGTCGAGCGCGAGCCTTAGTTTTCTATTCATTTGGATATCAATGGTTTGATCTTTATCGAATGTACAGAATACGGGAGAGATGTGCAAAATGGGAAGGGATAGTCGTGCTTGAATAACTAACTTCAGCCCAATAAAAAATTGGCAACTCTATTACTAGAATTGCCAATCTTATTTTCATAGCCTATCAATTTAGGCTGTTTCTCTATTCATATATGATCTACTCGATCACAATCATCTTCTTCGTCGCTGTGAAGTCTCCACTTTCTAACTGGTAGTACAGCACACCACTCACTCGCAGCTCTGACTTCGTCAGCGTCAGCTCATTGTAGCCCTTAGCGTACTCCCCTTCGATGCGCTTCACTTCTTTACCCGCCAGATCATACACTGTCAGCGTTGCTGCTCCACCCTGTGGTAGCTGGAAGCCGATCGTCGTACTACTCTCGAAGGGGTTTGGCTGGTTCTGGAATAACGCGATCGCTTCTGATCCCGATGTCTCAAATACCATCTCTACTCCCTGTACTTCGTAGTCACTGCCGACGTATGCTTCTGCCTCCGTCTGGTTAGAACTGATGAACAGTGACTCTCGTAACTGTACGCTCTCCCTCGC